>CAZHHF010000087.1:786-8046 GCA_964531905.1 uncultured Bacteroides sp. | reverse complement strand
CACTCTCGAACCGATAGCTCCCGTAAAAATAATCTGGAAACCTGAAGAATTCCTGTCGTTTCACCCGAATGGAATGAATTTCAAGGCATTCGATGCCAACAGCAATGAGATTGACGATGAAACGGTTTTCTCTATCGGAGGAGGCGATATATGCCATGAAGGTCAGCAACGCAACGTTGGTGAGACTGTCTACCATCTGTCAAAGATATCAGATATTCTCAAATGGTGTGAAAACACCGGACGCAGCTACTGGGAATATGTTGACATGTGTGAGAATTCCGACGTATGGGACTACCTTCATCACGTTTGGCTGACCATGAAAGATGCCGTGGAACGCGGTATAGAAGCCGAAGGAGTTTTACCCGGTGGACTTGGAGTACGCCGCAAAGCTGTAACCTATTACGTTCAGGCTGCCGGATATAACAGCAACCTCAAGAGTCGCGGACTTGTGTATGCCTACGCCCTCGCAGTTTCTGAAGAAAACGCGTCGGGAGGAAAAATCGTAACTGCTCCAACATGCGGATCAAGCGGAATCGTACCCGCCGTCCTTTACCATCTTAACACTTCAAAAAATTTCTCGGAGAAACGTATTCTACGCGCCCTCGCCACTGCCGGAATATTCGGTAACGTAGTGAAAACCAATGCATCGGTCTCGGGTGCCGAAGTAGGATGCCAGGGTGAAGTGGGAGTAGCATGCGCGATGGCTGCGGCAGCCGCAAGCCAGCTGTTCGGAGGATCACCTGCACAGATTGAATATTCGGCGGAAATGGGACTCGAACATCACCTCGGACTCACATGTGACCCTGTGTGCGGACTGGTGCAGATTCCTTGTATCGAACGTAACGCCTATGCGGCCGCCCGTGCGCTCGACGCAAATCTCTATTCAGCATTTTCCGACGGAACCCATTCCGTATCGTTCGACCGAATCGTTGAAGTCATGAAACAGACCGGCCACGATATTCCGAGTCTCTATAAGGAAACATCGCTCGGCGGACTCGCCGTAATCAAATAAAACAATGCCCTATTTTTATTCATGACACACAACTTTAGAGCGGAGCGCTGTGTTATAGAATAAAACTAAAATATAATTTACTATGGAATCAACCCGTCAAGCAAAAATAGCACGTCTCATACAGAAAGAATTAAGCGAAATATTCCGCCAGCAGACAGCAAAAACCCACGGAGTTATCGTATCGGTAAGTCAGGTGAGAGTGTCGCCCGACCTCAGCATTGCCCGTGCATATCTTTCGGTTTTCCCATCGACTAAAAGCGCTGAAATGATTGAAAACATCAACCGAAACGCTAAAACAATAAGATATGAACTCGCCCAGAAAGTGAGATTCCAGCTGAGAAAAACACCGGAACTGTCGTTCCATCTCGATGACTCGCTCGACTATATCGAGAAAATCGACAACCTGCTCAAAGCCGACAGCGATAAAGAATAATCATCACCGTCAATGAGACTCACTTTTCTCATTGCGCTCCGCTATCTTTTCTCACCCAAACGCCATAACGCCGTCAACGTAATCTCCATGATTTCGGTGGCGGGCGTTGCTGTGGCCACTGCCGCTATGGTAGTGGTCCTTTCGGTATTCAACGGTTTTGCCGATCTGGCAGCCCGGCAGCTGTCGCGTATCGACCCGCCACTGGCGGTTTCTTCAGTACGCGGAAAGGTCATCGAAAATGCCGACTCGATTATCGATGTAATTACCGGCACCTTGCCGGCTACGAATGCAATACCGGTTATAAACGAGCAGGCACTCGCTGTGTCAGCCGGTAATCAGATGCCCGTAAGAATTCTTGGAGTTCCCGACAGTTTTGTAAACCTATCCTCACTCGATTCCATCACAATCGACGGCGAAGCTATTATTGAGGATGAACCGTGGCGACGTGCGGTTTCAAGCGTAGGAGTGGCTATGGGACTCAACGTTCGTCCGGGCGAATATAAATTCATCGAACTGTATGCGCCTCGCCGGCGTGGAAAAATATCTACGGCAAATCCGGCAACTGCATTCCGGTCCGACTCTATAATAATGGCTGGAGTCTATCAGGTAGAACAGGAAAACTATGACACCGACATGCTGATCATCCCGCTCCAGTCAGCACGCCGTATTCTCGATTACACGCGCGAAGCGACTTCAGTATACATTTACCCGTCACAACCGGTCGACGAGGCTGCAACAGCCCTTAAAAAGGCTCTGGGAAGCGATTATAGAGTAGCCACACGCATCGAGCAGCAGTCATCATCATTTAAAATGATTTCAGTTGAAAAATGGATTACGTTCCTGATCCTCGTTTTCATCCTCGTGATCTCATCGTTCAACATAATATCGACAATGGCGATGCTCATCATTGAAAAGGAGTCGAACATGGCTATTTTCAGAGCAATGGGAGCGACGCCACGAATGATAAATACGATTTTCGTAACAGAAAGTTGGCTGATCACTCTCGCCGGAGGTATCGCCGGAATCATAATCGGTATAGGCCTGTCGCTCGCACAACAGTTCGGTGGATTCATCAAACTCAACACCTCCAACCCGTCGGCGCTTTCAATCGACACATACCCGGTGGTCCTTGATCCATTCGATCTGCTCACGGTAGGAGCAGTCATCATAGTCACGGGCGCGCTCACGGGACTATGCTCGGTCAGGAAATAACTATCCGACGTATCCTACTTATTCTCCTTCTTATTTTCAAGCAGCTTGTGAAACAGGTCGATGTAACGGCGTGCAATTGTTTCAGAGCCGAAACGCTTACCAACCTCATCATGGAGAGCTTTACGGTCCAAATCGGTTGATAGCGCCCATTTAATACCTGTAACCAGATCGTTTACATCACCGAATCGGGCGATATAACCGTTGCGTAGGTGATCAATAATATCACGCTGGCCTCCACGGTCAAAAGTTACAGGCACACACCCCGAAGCCTGCCCCTCGATAAGAGTACCCGGAAGCGTCTCAAATAGCGAAGTTGACAGAACCACCTTACATGAAGCATACAGATTGCGCAGAAGCGCAGGATCCTTTATCTGACCAAGATAACGGTAAGGAAAACGCAGCTCGGTCAATGCATCCTCATTACGGATATTCCCGAAGAAAATAATCTCAGTGGTATTTGCTATCGCCGGATGCTCGTCAAAGAGAATATTGAGCGCCTCTATGGCATACGGTAACCCTTTGATTGTGTCATCGAGCCGCGCGGCCCCCATGACAATATAGTTTATATCGGGATTCAGAATAAATGCGTCGCCCGTACTTTCTGTAACAAACGTATCGATAGGAAACGCATTCGGTATAACGTCGACCTTCTGATCCTTCAGAAGTGAGCTTTTCATCGCCTGTTCCTTGAGCCAGTTGCTTACAGCCACGAAATGAATAGAGGTGCTTGAATACATCTCTTTCTTTTTTTTCCATATACGATGACTGAGATCGCCAGGAGAAGCTTTATAGCCGAGATACATACAGTTACCGCACTCTCCTGTAAAATTTTTACAATCGAGGGCATGATGACATATTCCGGTCATACACCACATGTCGTGCATCGTCCATACCACCGGTTTACCCATATCGGCCAATTTGCGGAGATCGCCGAGCGACACGAGACCTTGATTGATCCACGACAACACAACCACATCAGCTTCTTTCACAAGAGGGTGCGAAGTGATGCCTATACTTATATCGGCTGTGGACACCTTGAACAGTTTATCACGGTTGAAGCCGTTGGAAAACATGATCCGAAGTCTTTCAAGCATGAAAAAAAATCCTCTCTTCAGCCTGGTAGATATAACCGACACGTTCGGATCGGAACCATAAGCTGTGTAAACAAGCATGGAAGCATCGACGCCTTGTTTTCGCAAAGCGTACATAAGCCTATAGGTTACAACGGCAGCTCCACCGTTATTGTCGCTGTGGTTAACAAGCACCACCTTAAGTTTTTTCTCACTTGACTGGGTCATAATGTTCTGTGTCTTATTTTGGGCAACGGAATATTTTCGTGACGTATAACAAGAGTGATATATAATGCGAGAAGAGCGGCTCTCACTGCATAATTTAGCGCTTCCGACGAAGTTGTCAAAACAATTCCTGCTATATAAAGAACTGCAGCTGCGAGAACATAACCTCCGATACGCCGCAGATTGTAATCTATCGGATATTTCTTCGCACCTACGAAATAGCTTGTCAGCATCATGGTGGCATAGCATCCGAATGCGGCCCACGCACATCCCATATACCCCAGGTGAGGTACGAGAAGGAAATTGAGTGCGAGCGTCACTGCCAGTCCCAGCAGCGAGAACCAAGTACCCCATATCGTGCGGTCAGTAAGCTTATACCACAACGACAGATTGAAGAAGATTCCAAAAAAGAGTTCGGCAAGCATAATCACCGGCACCACTTTCAACCCCGAGAAATAAGCCGGAGAAATGAAATATCTGATTATATCGAGATAGAACATCACTCCAAGAAAAATAAAGAGAGCGAAAATTATGAAAAACTTCATGGCATCGGCATACGATTTGTTGCGGTCGATACCCGCTTCGCGGCTTCGAGAGAAGATGAACGGCTCATAGGCAAAGCGGAAAGCCTGGATAAACATCACCATAACGATAGCTATCTTGTAGTTGGCACCATAGATTCCAAGATCAGCCATCGCCTGCGAATGAGTTTCGCCGGTAGCGATATATGGATATAGGATCTTATCGATCGACTGATTCATCACCCCTGCAATACCGAGAATAAGAAGCGGAAATGAATAAACAAGCATCTCCCGGAGCAGACGTCCGTTGAACGACCAGCTCTCAGCCATGATCTCAGGATAAAGCATCAGTAGCGTAACAAGCGAGCTTATCATGTTGGCAAGGAAAATGTAGCCGATACCGAAATCAGGCATATAGAACCACGCTATCAAGTCAGGCGATGTTTTCCATATCCACGGACAAAGAATGAGAAAGAACAGATTAAGCCCGATATTAAGCCCGATGTTCACCAGACGCAGAATGGCAAATCGCAACGGACGTTTCTTATACCGCAGATATGCGAACGGGATAGACGTATAAGCATCTGTAGCCACTGCAACAGCCATCATCCACACATAAGACTGATGTGATCCACATTCGATAGCCTCAGCTATAGGGCCACACAGTGCAACCACTACTATCAGAAAAAGAACTGACGTTGTTCCAAGTGAAATAAGAGCCGTTGTATACACCTGAGCCGGATCGCTCCACCTTTCATGGTTTGCAAAACGGAAGAAACCGGTCTCCATTCCATAAGTCAATATTATCAGAAGCAGAGCAGTAAGCGAATATATATAAGTTACGATACCGTATTCGCTCTGGGCAAACAGGTTGGTGTACATCGGAACCAGACACCAGTTAAGGAATCTGCCCACAATGCTGCTTAAGCCGTATATGGCCGTATCTTTGGCCAAACTTTTAATTCCTGCCACTTGAACTACTATATGTTTTAGTCCTCGAATAGTCCGCCGGTGGGACGCTGCTTACCGAGATGTCTGTAGGCAAGCTCGGTTACCTCACGTCCGCGTGGAGTCCGTTTTATGAATCCTTCCTTTATCAGGAACGGTTCATAAACATCCTCTATTGTTCCTGGATCCTCGCCAAGTGCGGTGGCGATGGTGTTGAGTCCTACTGGACCACCCTTGAACTTAGTGATAATGGTTGTCAGAATTTTATTATCGATTTCATCAAGACCGTAACGGTCGATATTGAGTGCTTCGAGAGCGTAGCGTGCTATTTTGGGATCGATCGTACCGTTTCCAAGAATCTGGGCAAAGTCACGCACACGCCTCAGGAGAGCATTCGCGATTCGGGGCGTTCCACGGCTACGCATTGCTATTTCATGCGCGGCCTCAGCAGTACAACCGATGCCGAGGAGCGACGACGACCGCAGAATAATCCGTTCAAGAACCTCATGATCGTAATACTCAAGATGACAATTTATACCGAAACGCGCTCTTAGCGGCGATGTGAGAAGTCCGCTTCGAGTCGTTGCCCCCACAAGAGTAAACGGCGCCAACGACAACTGAACCGATCTTGCGCCGGGTCCTTTGTCGATCATTATATCAATTCTGAAATCTTCCATCGCCGAATATAGATATTCCTCCACTACGGGACTCAGACGGTGAATCTCGTCAATGAACAGAACGTCGTTTTCCTCAAGCGACGTCAGGATTCCGGCCAGATCACCTGGTTTATCAAGAACTGGACCCGAAGTTACCTTAAAACCTACTCCGAGTTCATTGGCGATGATAGCAGAAAGAGTTGTTTTTCCAAGTCCGGGAGGACCATGCAGCAGCAGATGGTCAAGTGGTTCACGGCGCATACGCGCCGCAGCCACAAATATTTTCAGATTGGCTACGATCTTTTCCTGACCGGCAAACGCATCGAATTGCGACGGACGTAAGGCTCGCTCATAGTCTCCTTCCCGTCCGCCACCGGTCATTTCAGGCGATGATGCCGCATTACGGATGTCGAAATCGTCGCTCATCAAAGATATTTTTCGTCGTAACGCATCTTGGCGTCATTCACCATCTGCTTGATACGTTGCTCCTCACTTATAGGGCATATCAGCAACACATCCCCGGCGTCGGCGACCACATAATCATTTAAACCCTCGGCGACCACAAGTTTCTCCCCTTTTGTAAGGAATATGTTCCCTTTGGAATTATAGGTCAGTATCTCGCAATTCTGGGCTACATTACCATCTTCAGTCTTTGGAGAGTGATCGCGCAATGAACTCCACGTTCCAAGATCACTCCATCCCAGATTGACACACTCGACATATACGTTCGATGCCTTTTCCATAACGGCAAAATCGATAGAGATACTCATGCACGATGGGAAATGCTCTTTAATAAATGCCGCTTCTTCGGGAGTTCCGAACTCGCCATCGCCTTTTTCAAACACTCCCGCAACATCAGGTGCATAGGTAAGCAATGCCTCCTTTATTGCTTTTACGCTCCACATAAAGATACCCGAATTCCAGAAAAATTCACCGCTTTCAAGAAACACTTTCGCAAGTTCGAGCGACGGTTTCTCAGTAAACGTTTTGACTTTCCTGATTCCAGGTTCCACATCTTCACCTATCTGGATATATCCGTATCCGGTTTCCGGACGTGTCGGTGCTATGCCGAGAGTAAGAAGCGCATTATTTTGCTCTACAAATGTGAATCCGTGTTCAACACACTGCTCCTTGCATATAAAGGTTTTTCTTCCTGTATGGGTACAGAGAAGTTCATACTTTG
>CAZHHF010000087.1:0-776 GCA_964531905.1 uncultured Bacteroides sp. | reverse complement strand
GTTCAACGCACTGCTCGAATTCACGTTCGCGTGTAATCAGATGGTCGCTCGGAGTCACGATCATACTCGCCTCAGGATCTATTGAAGCTATGTGATAAGCCGCCCAAGCGATACACGGGGCCGTGTTACGGCGTGCCGGTTCAAGCAGGATCTGACTGTCGCTTATATCCGGTAGCTGTTCTTTTACCAAATCGGCATACTGACTATTGGTAACAATGATGATATTGTCTTTAGGAACCAGAGGCAATATACGGTCATAACTCATCTGCAGCAATGAGCGCCCGGTACCAAAAAAATCAATGAATTGCTTCGGACAGTTGGCACGGCTATAAGGCCAGAAACGGCTACCTACGCCGCCGCACATTATCACGCAATATCTGTGGTCGTTCTTCATTATAAAGCGATTTTTTATCAGTTGTAATTTGGATTTGCTAAGTTAATGAAAATTTTAACACTTCACCAACATCACATAAAGTTTTTGCTATTTTTTAACAGCATTATCCAACTTCTGCAATGCGGTTCAAATAATGGTTGACTACCTCATTTTTTCATCCGAAATGTAGGGACACACGGCTCATGTGTCCGTCTATTATGGCTTGATAATCAACATCTTGCATTCGGACGCACGAGCCGTGCGTCCCTACCTTTAGTGTGGTTGTTTGATTATTTGAACCGCATTGCACGGCTCGTGCGTCCGCTATCAACATATTGATAAACAGTAGATTGTAGGGCTGCTACGTGGAGCAGCCGCCGTTTCACCCGATAGCGTCGGAGAC
>CAZHHF010000086.1:0-8051 GCA_964531905.1 uncultured Bacteroides sp. | reverse complement strand
GGTTGCCATGATGCTTGCCATGTTCTCCCTGGCAGGTATCCCCCCGTTTGCCGGATTCTTCTCGAAGTTCTTCATCTTCACCGGCGCCATCAATCAAGGATCGATCGCGATATACGTTCTTGTGCTGATCGCACTTATCAACACCATTATCTCGCTCTACTATTACCTGCTCGTTGTGAAAGCCATGTTCATCAACACTGAAGAACCTTGCGTCATACCAACATTCCGCTCTGCATGCTCCGAACGTCTCGGCCTTTGGATCACAGTTGCCGGAATCGTCGGCCTCGGTATCGTAAGCTGTTTCTACAACTACCTGCTTGAACTTACAAATTCGTCAACATTGTTCTCGGCACTTTAAGTAGCCGCAAAACATATCGATATTGGAAGGGGCTGTGTCAAAATTAAACATTTTGATTCAGCCCCTTAAGGTTTGTAAGGATGACCTATTATGACACACCGTCTTCCTGAGTCAATTTAAGATGAATAATACAATAACATCACGTATCGGACTGATTGCACTTTCGCCAATACTCGTATTCCTGTTGAGCTATGTCGCTGTATCGGTCTACATCGGCGATTTCTACAAGATGCCGATATCTGTTTCACTGCTTCTCGCTTCAGTATGGTCGATCCTGATATATCGCCCCCATAAGCTCACTAAGCGCATTGAAGTGTTCTCTAAATCTGCCGGACATTCCGATATCCTCTACATGGTGTGGATATTCATTATTGCCGGAGCATTTGCATCCCTCGCGCGCGAACTTGGCGCTGTCGATGCAACGGTAAGCCTTACCTTGAGTATCTTCCCGCCCGAATATGTCATTCCGGTGCTGTTTATAGCATCATGCTTCATTTCATTATCGATCGGAACATCGGTCGGAACTGTTGTCGCGCTCACACCGCTTGCTGTCGAGATTTCCAATGTCGCGGCCATTGACAAGCCTTTCCTTGTCGCGGTTGTGCTTGGCGGAGCCTTTTTCGGGGATAACCTCTCGTTTATCTCCGATACCACTATCGCGGCCACCCGTTCACAAGGCTGTGCGATGAGCGATAAATTTAAAGCTAATATATGGATTGCCCTCCCGGCCGCGCTTATCACGCTGATATTCTATATTTTCAGCTCTCATGATGTTTCCGAAGTTACCTTATCATCCGATTTCAACCCCTGGCTCGTGATACCCTATATCATCGTCATTATCACAGCCGTCATCGGAATCAATGTAACGGTTGTGCTTACACTTGGAATCATCTCCTCGATAATTCTCGGCTTCGTCGCCCACACCGGCTTCATTGATATGGCCGACTACATGGGAGCGGGAATCGAATCTATGGGATCGCTCATTGTCGTCACTCTGCTCGCCTCAGGAATGCTTGGAGTGATCAAGGCCGCAGGCGGCATCTCGTTCCTGCTTTCTAAGCTGTCGGCCCTTGTTCACGGCCGACGGATGGCCCAGGCTGTTATCTCACTCCTTGTCGGACTGGTTAACCTCTGCACGGCCAATAATACGGTAGCGATTATTACCGTTGGCGACATTACACGCGAAATAGCCTCGCGTTACGGAGTTGATCCTCGCAAGAGCGCCTCATTGCTCGATTCGGCTTCATGTGTCGTCCAGTGTCTCATCCCTTACGGCGCGCAGACACTTCTTGCAACATCACTCGCCGGAATTTCGCCCGTAGCCACATTCCCGTATCTCTATTATCCCTGGGCGCTTGGTCTGATGATCATTCTCTCGATTGTTTTCGGATTCCCACGCTTCAGCGCGAAAAAGTAACTGTTTCGAAAAATTATATTATTGACATGATTTTTTAAAAAATTTTGCTCAACTTGCCTTTATTTTAGAAAAATTTTATAATTTTGCGTCCAAAGTTGTAAATAATATTTAATCTGATTATCTACAGGACTCACCTGCATAAGGATATACGGCCCGTATGTCCGCTTTATCAGCGTTCAGGCTTTAATGATTTGAGCGTCTGATTTGTAGGATTGAATTTTGGAGATGACACATAAAATATTTAATTACATGGGTTAGAAGAATATGAATTGAATAAAGATAATAGCCGTTATGGCAAACCAAACCAAATTATAATACCAATTAAATCTATTTATCATTAATTCTTAAAACTTCTTCAACATGCTTAAAAGCTTAAATGCTAAAACATTATGGGGGGGGGTACTGGCACTCAGTTTTATTACTCCGGCTGCTTATGCAAGCACGGCCGATGCTGCCGTTATCGTACCTCAGGCTTCCCAGGCTTCGACAGGCACGGCTATCGGTACAGTCACTGATACCGATGGTGAACCGTTGATCGGTGCTACAGTCAGAGTAGAAGGAACCACACTTGGTACACCTACCGACATCAACGGAGAGTTCTCTCTTGCCAATGTAAAACATGGTGCTAAAATTACCGTTAATTACATCGGTTACAAACCTCAGACTATGGTATGGGATGGTAAAGCGCTTAACTTCGTGCTTTCTACCGATGCCAACGTTTTCGAGGAAGTTGTGGTTATGGGTTACGGTCTCAAGCAGAAACGTACCAAAGTAACCAACTCTATCGCTAAAGTTAATGAAGAAATCCTCACCGTTGGTGCCAACGCCAACCCGGCGCAGGCTCTCGCCGGTGCGGTTTCCGGTGTGAAAGTTAAAGTTACTACAGGTGATCCCGGTGCAACTCCATCGATCGTAGTTCGTGGTGGTACTAACTGGGATGGTACCGGTAGCCCTGTTGTGGTTGTCGACGGTCAGATTCGCGAAAGCCTTTCCGATATCAACCCCAACGACATCCAGTCTATGGAAATCCTTAAGGATGCAGGTGCGACTGCTCTTTACGGTGCGCGCGCATCCAATGGTGTTATCCTTATCACTACTAAGTCAGGTTCTGAAGGAACATCACGCGTTACACTCAACATGAAGGTGGGTCTCAACTCTTACAATACCGGTTATAACTGGGTTGGAGCTGAAGATTATATCCGCGTGTCACGTATCGCTTATCAGAATACTTCATGGATGTCAGATACTAATAAGAACAACAACCTCTGGGGAACAAATGCTGCAACCGCAATCGGTGCCACTCAAATTTCCAGCGGTATGTTCTGGAACATCCTTTCAAAGACCGACGATAACGCTTACCTGCTCAATAAGGGATGGAAAGAAATGACCGACCCCCTTACCGATGCTAATGGTAACCATCGTCAGATCCTTTACCGCGACACTAATCCTATCGACTACAACAGCAACTCGCCTGCAGTTACCCAGGATTACAACGTAAGCTTCAACGGATCCAACGATAAAGGTTCCTACTATGCAAGCCTCGGTTACTACGATGCCGAAGGTGCGCTTAAGGAAACTTTCTACAAGCGTTACAACTTTTCGCTCAGCGGAAGCTACGATTTAGCTAAATGGCTTACCTCTAATTCTACCATCACTTTCACTCGTGCTAACTGGCAGAACGACGGTAAGGCTTACAACAACTCTAATGGTTACGGAACCAAAGTTCCTGCCGATTACTTCTACGGTCGTGTGGCGTGTCTTCCCCCAACAGCCCGTTGGGAAGATGAGGACGGTAATCCTCTTCTCGGCCAGGGATATAACGCTTTCGCCAACCTCAAGTTCCAGCCCGATGCGTTTGAACGCGATTATCAGCGCGATAAGTTCTCTATGACTACTGCATTGACTGCCAAGATCATCGATGGACTTACGTTGAAAGGTACAATGAGCTGGTACTATGATGAGTATCTCGAAGAAAAATT
This sequence comes from uncultured Bacteroides sp., assembly GCA_964531905.1. Lineage (GTDB taxonomy): Bacteria > Bacteroidota > Bacteroidia > Bacteroidales > Muribaculaceae > CAJUPY01. Next base: position 4,297 of record CAZHHF010000086.1, on the reverse strand, counting down.
CGACCATGACTATATCAACAATCAGGCCGGTACCACAACTAACGTTCGTCATGATACCAGCAATAAGTTCGAGCGTCGGTTCAACCAGACCTATAACGTTGTTGCCAACTATAACCGCACATTCGCTGAAAAACATTCCGTGACCGCAATGCTCGGTATGGAATACTACGAAACTTATGTTCGCGGCTTCAACGCTTCAGGTTACGGCGCACCCACCGGATACTTCCAGGATCTCGCTCTTACTACTTCCGAAGCTAATGCACGCAGCATTGACTCTTGGCATAGCAAACAGAGTATCCTCTCTTACTTCGGACGCGTTGAATACGACTACATGGCAAAATATCTTCTCGCAGCTACCTTCCGTGAAGACGGTTATTCATCACTTATCGACAACCGTTGGGGCTTCTTCCCCGGTGTATCTGCCGGTTGGGTATTCTCTTCTGAAGACTTCTGGAAAGATATTCCCGAACTCGCTCTCATCAATTTCGGTAAACTCCGTCTCTCTTACGGTGTGAACGCTAATGCTTCAGGTATCGGAGCCTACACTCTCCAGGGTGGTTACGGATACAACAGCTATCTCACCAACTATCAGGGTTACCTCATGTCATCGCTTCCCAACCCCGGTTTGAAATGGGAACGTACCAACACTTTCGAAGTCGGTCTTGACCTCGGTCTTCTCAGCAACCGAATCAACCTCGGTCTTACCTATTATAACCGTCTGACTTCCGATAAGTATGCACCACTTATTCTTCCCGTTACCTCAGGTTGGACACAAATTGATACCAACAACGGTAAGCTCCGCAACCAGGGTCTTGAAATCGATGTAAACGCTACTATCCTCCGCAACCGTGATTTCAGCTGGAGTATCGGTGCCAACCTTACCTACAACAAGAATGTCGTAGTTGCTCTCCCCGACAACGGTAATGAAAACAACCGTCAGGGCGGTGCACAGGTTTACAGCGGTGGCAAGGATGACAAAGGCAATTGGAACACTACCTGGATCGGTGGTACTCAGGAAGGTCAGGAACCTATGCATCTCATCGGTTACAAGAAAGATTATATCATCCGCAACGAATCTCAGATTCCGCAAGGATATATCGACATCAGCAACGCTTCTCGTCCTATCTATGCCGATGCTGAAGGTTATCAGCGCCTCAAGGATATGGGCTATACTTCAAATGCTACCAAGCTCGATGCAGGTGACGTAGTTTGGAAAGACCGCAACGGTGACAACATGATCGATACTTACGACCGTTACGACCTCGGTAACCGTCTCGCTCACTGGACCGGTGGTTTCAACACCACATTCCGCTGGAAAGGTCTTCAGCTCTATGCCCGCTTCGACATGGGATTCGATTTCACAGTATATGACGGACCTCTCGGATGGTGGCTCGGTTGCGAACAGGGTAACTATAGCTTCCCCGATCAGGTATTCGACTGCTGGACCGAAGATAACCCCAATGCTAAATATCCCCGTTTCGCTTGGGCATCGAGCCTCGGTACCAACAACTGGAACCGTACATCCGACGTTCTCGCGCAGTCGGGAGCATATCTCGCTTGCCGCGAACTGCAGCTCAGCTACACTCTGCCGCAGAACATTTGCGATCGTTTCTGGTGCAAAGGACTCACAATTTCTGTAACCGGTCAGAACCTCGGTTATCTCAAGAAATGTACCAACCCGCTTCCCGACTATGTAGGCCTCACTAACGGTACTACTGCAGGTTCATACGGTACCTATAACTTGCCCCGCACAGTTCTGTTCGGCCTCAACGTCTCTTTCTAAACCAATCCAAATATGACACTTAAAATGAAAAATATATTTCTGAAGAGCCTCTCTGCTCTTTCCATCGGCGTGATGGGTCTTACGGCAGTTTCTTGTGCCGATGACCTTAATCTGTCTCCGATAGATAACTTCGGCGCCGGTAACTTCTGGAAATCTCAGGAATTGTTCGAAGGTCACATTTCGGCTCAAAGCGCCCGATTCCGCAATCTTTACACAGGAGTGGCGGCCAGTGACTTCAACAATCCTTCGATGTATTATCTCCTGGCCGGTGAACTCCGTGGAGGTATCAACCGTAACGACCTCATCGATAACTCGACATACAAAAAGACTGAATTTGTCGACAACACTATCGCTGAGTCTTCTCCCGGTTTCTCAAATTTTGCCAATATTTACCAGCTTATCGGTGACTACAATGAATTCCTTCATTACGCCGATGCAAATGCTTCGGTATTTAAGGATGAGGCTGCCCGTCACTACATGAAGGGTATGGTTCACGGTCTCCGTGCATTCTCTTATTTCCAGCTCTTCAAGCTCTGGGGTCCGGTACCTCTGCGTACTACTCCCGATGTACCCTTAGGTAATATCAACCCCCTCGATCTTTACATTCCCCGTGCTAAAGCTTCCGAGGTTGTTGCCGCCATCAAAAACGACCTTAAACTGTCGTTGGAAGAATTCGAGGCAGGCAAGGCTTACACTAAGTTCTCTTCCAACAAGTACTTCTGGGGTGTGAACGCAACACGTATGCTTGCAGGTGAAGTTTATCTTTGGGCTGCTAAGGTTTCTTATCTCGATAAGGACGGCAACGTCAGTGGAATCTATGACTGGAAAGCAAGTGGTGCTACCGATATCGCTGCTGCCAAGACTTATTTCGAACAGGTTTTAGCTGGCGGTTATACCCTTCAGGATTCCTACGCTAACGTATTCTCAAGCAAGCGTAACAGCGAGCTTATCTATACCGTAGGTTACGAAAAAGGTATTGCTGTTACTACTACATGGGTCAATTATCTTTATGCATCGGCTACCGGACTCGTGCAGGCCGGCGGTTACCTCATGCCCGTTGAGGCTGACGGTCTCACACCCAGCACAACTGCGCAGTGGTCGGGATGGTATTATAATGCAGCTACCGGTAAACCTGAGCGTAACGGCGTTTATGTTCACAATAGCGGTAACAACAACCGTGCGATGTACAAGAACGAGGTGTTCTATCAGTATGACAAGAATGATACCCGTCGCGATATGTTCATCCCGGTTTATATCCCCAATGCATCTGAGTTAGCCGAGAAAACAACTGAGTATAAGAGCTTTGAGAACTTTGACGAGACAACTCACTATCTCGCCGGTGTATTCTTCGCTAAGTTCAAACCTACCGTTGAGGCTACAACCGACAAATACGAGAATCTTTGCGACCAGCCCGTTTACCGTTTGGCTCACGCTTACGCTTACCTCGCTGAAATCGCCAACTATCAGGGCGTGAACGGTGACGTTGAAAAATACATCAACGAAATCCGTAAACGTGCCTACGGTGCAGCTTGGGACGAAGATACCTACGGTTACAAAGCAGGTTCATTCCGCGAAAACGAAGCTGCTATCCTCATCGAGAAAACAAAAGAGTTCATTGGTGAAGGACAGCGCTGGTGGGACCTCCGTCGTTTGACCGGTGTTAAGGATGGTAAAGCATCTGATCACTTCCTCTTCCAGCCTGAGAGCGCAAGCGGATGGGGTCTTGCTAATGATCCTTATTACGTTGCTTCGGCTGTTGCCAATAGCAATGGTGACGTTACAACTACGACCATCAACACCAACACTCCGCTGCTCACCTACGATACTCAGTGGAATCTCCAGATCTTCCCCCTCAATGCCGGCCTTCTCACTTCTGATCAACTTGAACAGACTATCGGTTACGGCGTTGCAGGTAGCGTGAAATAACACCGATCAGGACTTCATTCCTGAAACCCAATAGAATTGCTGACCCGGTCAGAGGCCTCAAAACCTCCTGATCGGGTCACTTTTTATTCCAATCCACTCCACCCGAAAGTAGGGACACATGGCCCGTGTGTCCGCAGTCAATAAGTTGATTACCAATCGATTGTAGGGCTGCTACGTGGAGCAGCCGTCGTTTCATCCGAAAGTATCGTTAATATTATATAGTAATCGGATTATCAGTGTGTAGGGCTGCTACGTGGAGCAGCCATGTCAAATGACCTCCACTCGTGCGTCCGCCACCAACTAACTGATCCTCAAAGGATTGTAGGGCTGCTACGTGGAGCAGCCGGGTCAAATGATTGCACCCGATAGCGTCGGAGACGCTCAACATACACAACCCCGGGTGGAGCGAAGCGGAACCTGGGGGCAGAATCCCGCCACAAATAAGGGCTTCGGAGATGCCCAACTCACCCCTCCAAACCACCCGATCTGCAACTTTAACTTCCGTTAAACACAACTCCCATCCCCCTGACACACAACCGATAAATTGTTAAAACCCGCGTTAATTCCGACCGACCCTTCCCATTTTAC
>CAZHHF010000085.1:416-8099 GCA_964531905.1 uncultured Bacteroides sp. | reverse complement strand
CTCGTTGTAGGTGAAAGTGGAACCGGAAAAGAGTTCTTCCCTAAAATCATCCATAATTTCAGTTCACGCAAGCATGCGAAATATATCGCCGTCAACTGCGGGGCCATACCTGAGGGGACGATCGATTCCGAACTGTTCGGCCATGAGAAAGGGGCGTTCACGAGCGCAATCTCGGCCCGTAAAGGATATTTCGAGGAAGCTGACGGCGGTACGATTTTTCTTGACGAAGTGGCCGAACTTCCTCTTACGACCCAGGCGCGTCTTCTCCGCGTTCTCGAGACCGGAGAGTTCATAAAGGTAGGATCATCGACGGTTCAACACACCAATATTCGCGTGGTGGCCGCCACCAATGTGGATATCCCCAAAGCGATCCGCGAGGGAAAATTCCGTGAGGATCTTTTCTATCGTCTTTCGGGAGTTCAGATTCCGATTCCGCCTCTCCGTCAAAGAGGAAACGACATCCTTCTGCTGGCGCGCAAATTCGCATCGGACTCATCGGAACGTTACCGTCTGCCTGCAATATTTTTCGATGACAACGCACGCCGGCTGATGCTGGAATACCGTTGGCCAGGCAATGTGCGGCAACTCAAGAATGTTGTAGAACAGATCTCCATATTCGAAGCAGGCAAAGAGATCAATGAGGATTGCCTGAGAAGCTATTTACCTGAAAATACATTTGTATATACTCCTGCTGTAATCGGTGATCAGACCGATGCATCGACCCACTCCTACAAGCAGGAACGCGAATTGCTGTTCAATCTCATTTTCAGAATGCAGCAAGAGATCGATCAGCTTCGGTCAATGATAACCGAAAAAGAGGATGGACGGACACACAATGTCACCAATGCCGTCATAATACCCGAAAGCGAAACTTCCGATCAGGAACGGCCTACAACGTCGCTGATCGCTTATCGCCCTACCCTCACCCCGATTCCGTCGGCCGAACCTATCGCGACTATCACCGACAGCGAACCTGATCAGCATATCACATCGTTAACCCTGGAACAAACCGAGAAGGAAACGATAAGGCGTGCGCTCGAGCGGAACGACGGGCGCCGTAAAGCAGCAGCTAAAGAGCTGAATATCTCGGAAAGAACCCTCTACCGTAAAATTAAAGAATATGACCTCGAATAGACATCTCATCCCTATATTTACCGCTGCGGCTCTGCTGCTGACAGCTCTGACGTGGACCGGATGCCGAATCAGCTACAAGTTCAACGGCTCGGCTCTCGACTACACTGTCTATAAAACTGTCAGCGTAGGTGAGTTTCCAATCAGAGCCGCTCTTGTATATGCGCCTCTTCAGCAAACGTTTGAACTTGAACTGCTCGACTACATAACTCGAAACACGCGCCTACGGACGGTTGACGGTGCATCGGATCTGCGTCTTGAAGGAGAGATCACCGGTTACAGCCTGTCGCCGCAGGCCGTTACCGAGGATGCCTACGCTTCAAAAACACGATTGACAGTCACTGTCAGAGTGAAATATACCGATTCCAAGAACGACAAGAACGATGTGGATCAAACGTTCTCGGCCTACCGTGATTTCGACAGCTCGGAAATGCTTAACGATGTTCAGGAAGAGCTGTGCCAGCAGATTTCGAAAGAGCTGGTCGAACTGATTTTCAACGCTACATTAGGTAACTGGTAAATCATAACTATGACTGACGATCTTATCAACAAGCTCAATGAGATAATAGATAACCGCTACGATAGAGATGAGACAATAGATTTGCTTACCGGCATGATCGAGCGGTTCCCTTATTTCACAGTTCCGGCCACTATCCTTATTGACCGTTACAGTAAGGATATAACCGAGGAGCAACGGCAGAATGCAATGAAAGTCATAGCTGTTGGATCGGCCGATCCGACTACGCTGTACCGGCTTACCGACCGTCGGGCGCAGGAATTCGAGAATTTCTATCCTCCCGAACCGGAGAAGGAACGCATTTCGACTGAAGATGCAATAACAACGTTCCTTAGAAATTACGGCAATGATTCTCCCGAAGAGAATGAACTGCTCGAAAAGCTTATTTTCAATCCTGTTCCCGATTACGCATCGGTGCTTTCGGCTCAGGAAGATGAATCACAAACGATTGCGCCTGATGATGATACATCGCTAAAAATCAATGCTTTCATCGAGAGTCATCCGGATTCACGGACTCACTCCGATGTTCCTTCGCCCGAGACACGCCATAATGACACTACCCGACCGTCAGCGCCTCAACCCGATTCACTATTGAGTGAGAGCCTCGCAAAAATATATATAAAACAGCGCAGATACGACAAGGCTTTCGAAATTATCACCCAATTAAGTTTGAATTATCCGGAAAAAAGTTGTTACTTTGCAGATCAATTAAGATTTCTCAAGAAACTGATCATTAATCAGAAATATACAAAACAAAATCACTAACATATAAACAATGTACACTGTCCTAATCGTATTAACAGTTCTCGTTTCAATTCTCCTTGTCATCGTTGTTCTCGTACAGAAATCAAAAGGTGGCGGTCTTGCATCGAACTTCTCCAACTCTAACCAGATCATGGGTGTTCGCCGCACAAATGACTTTATCGAGAAAGCAACTTGGACTCTCGCATCAATTATCGCTATCCTCGCTATCGTATCGGCTTTCGTAATGCCTACCAGCAGCATCCGCTCAGGCTCACGCGTAAAAGCTCCCGCCGCTCAGGTAATCGAAGGTACCGAATATGCGACTCCTGAAGTCAACAACGTCGCAGCTCCTGCTGAAGAAGCAGTGGAAGCAGCCGAAGAAGTTGTTGTAACCGACTCTGTCAACTAAAAATCAGACTGCGGCGATGCCGCCGAAAAATATCCCTTCAGGGAGCTCCATCTGCCGCCGAGATCACCAACGCGGCGCGGCGCTCCCTTGACTTGTTAAAAAACATCAGCCAACATTCACCACCCAGATAACGGTGAACTTTATCAATTCCAGCCACATTATAATTATATAAACTTTATCGAGAACAATATATCCCACAAACCTACTATATGATCGAACGCATAATTATTATCGACAATGTTGACCCGGTCAGCTTTTATGGCGTTAACAACAATAATCTGCAGCTTATCCGGAATCTGTTTCCCAAACTGAGGATGGCCGCCCGCGGTTCGATTATAAAGGTTATCGGAGAGCAAGCCGAAACAGCCGAATTCGAGAAAAAGATAAAAGAACTCGAGGAGTATTGCGCACGCTATAACTCGCTTCCCGAGGACGTGATCATCGACATCATCAAAGGCAACGAGCCTCATGAGATGAAGAAAGATGATGTGATCATTTACGGAATAAACGGCAAGCCTATCGTCGGACGCACGCCCAATCAACAGCTTCTCGTAGAGACTTTTCAAAAAAACGATCTTACTTTCGCACTTGGTCCGGCCGGAACCGGAAAAACTTATATCGCTATCGCACTGGCGGTGCGTGCGCTCAAGAACAGGGAAGTTCGCAAGATTATCCTTTCGCGCCCGGCAGTCGAAGCTGGAGAGAAGCTCGGTTTCCTCCCCGGTGACATGAAAGACAAGATCGATCCATATCTGCAGCCGCTCTATGACGCGCTCGAAGATATGATTCCACCAGTCAAACTCAAGGAATACATGGAGACGAAAGTCATTCAGATAGCTCCGCTGGCATTCATGCGCGGACGAACCCTGAATGATGCCGTTATCGTTCTTGACGAAGCGCAGAATACCAGTATCCACCAAATAAAGATGTTCCTTACCCGTTTGGGAATGAACGCAAAAATGATAATTACCGGGGACGCGACCCAGATTGACCTTCCGAAAACGACCCAATCGGGACTTATCCATGCCTTACGTGTACTGAAAAATGTAAACGGGATCGGACGGGTCGAATTCGGGAAGAAAGATATCGTCCGTCACGCACTTGTTCAACGTATCGTGGAAGCATACGAGCGATGGGACAACAATCCCGAACGGCAATCAGAAGACTCTGCCGGCGGAGATAGCGGCGTGACCGAAAATTCTCAGCAATAACAAACAACGCATTAAAATAATCAACAAAAACCAATCATCATGGCAACGACACTTGTTTCGACCGACTTCAATTTTCCGCATCAGACCGCCGTTTATCACGGAAAGGTACGCGATGTCTACACTATCAACGATGACATCATGGTAATGATTGCCACCGACCGTATTTCGGCTTTTGATGTGATTCTGCCGAAAGGAATCCCCTTCAAAGGACAGGTTTTGAACCAGATCGCCGGATATTTCCTCGATGCGACTGCCGATATCGTTCCTAACTGGAAACTCGCGTCGCCCGACCCGATGGTCACTGTCGGCTACAAATGTGAAGGTTTCAGAGTTGAAATGATTATCCGCGGTTATCTCACCGGTAGCGCATGGCGTGAATATCAGGCCGGATGCCGCGAGATCTGCGGAGTGAAACTGCCCGACGGAATGAGAGAAAACGAGCGTTTCCCGGAACCGATCATCACTCCCACAACTAAAGCCGATGCAGGACATGACGAGAATATCTCACGCGAAGAGATTATCGCTCAGGGAATTGTTTCGGCCGAAGATTATGAAGTTATGGAACGCTATACCCGCGCCTTGTTCCAGAGAGGAACCGAAATGGCTTCGGATAAGGGTCTAATTCTGGTTGATACGAAATATGAGTTCGGCAAGCGCGATGGCAAAGTAATTCTTATCGACGAAATCCATACTCCCGACTCGTCACGCTATTTCTATGCCGACGGCTATATGGAACGTTTCGAAAAAGGCCTGCCGCAGCGTCAGCTATCGAAAGAATTTGTTCGTCAATGGCTCATCGACCACAACTTCATGGGCAAAGAGGGACAACAGGTTCCCGAAATGACCGACCAGTTCTGTGAGGAAGTATCGGATCGTTACATCGAACTTTACGAACATATCACCGGACGCCGTTTTGAAAAAGCGCCTGAGAATAACTTGGTGAACCGAATCGAAACCAACGTTCTCGACTGTCTCAATCAGCTCGCGCGTTAATCTTTCATCGATTCAGCCGATGGAAGTCAAAGCCGAAAAAGTAAATCCCTATCGCGATGACCTGCGCCCGAAAACAGCGCAGGTCCGCGATATGTTCGACTCCATTGCACCGGCCTACGATTTCATGAACAGGGCCATGACTTTCGGAATCGACCGCTCATGGCGTTCCAAAGCCGTAAAACTGATCAAAGCCAAACAGCCGCGTACAATCCTCGATATCGCTACCGGGACAGCCGATCTGGCCATAAAACTGGCCAAAGAGCTGGATCCTGAGTCGGTAACCGGCGTGGATCTGTCGGAAGGGATGATCGAAATCGGGCGCCGAAAAGTCGAGGCCGAAAAACTGTCGGACGTGATCAATCTGCAACAGGCCGACTGTCTCGCCCTGCCTTTCGACAACAATAGCTTCGACTGCGTTACAGTGGCCTACGGAGTGAGAAATTTCGAACATCTCGACCGCGGTTATTCCGAAATGCTCAGGGTGTTGCGCCCGGGAGGAATGATTTGCGTTCTTGAACTGTCGACACCGATCTCACCTCTTGTAAAACCATTCTACAAGTTATATACATCCTGCATCATCCCTGCAGCTGGGCGTCTTGTTTCAAAAGATGTGAGAGCCTACAGCTATCTCCCTGAGAGTATCGCTGCGGTTCCTCAAGGTGAACGCATGCTCGGTTTGATGAGCGATGCCGGATTCACCGATTGCCGATGCATCCCTCTCACTTTCGGCACATGCTCTATCTACTTAGCCGAAAAACCTATCCCCACAAGATAATAACAGATTTCAATAATGAAGGAATTTTTCGCCATACTCCGACGATTTGTGCCGCCCTATAAAAAGTATCTTTTTCTAAATATACTTTTCAACATTCTCGCAGCATTCCTGACCCTCTTCTCTTTTGCCGTAATCATCCCGATCCTCGAGATGCTGTTCAAGGTAAAGGAAGCTACTTACACATACATGACTCTCGGGCAGGATGGCGCGTCGCTGAAGGATGTGGCGTTCAACAACTTCTATTATTATACTCAGGAAGCGATCCACACCTGGGGCGAGTCGGCCACACTGGCCATTCTCGCGCTGACGCTTGTTGTGATGACAGCGTTAAAGACCGGGGTGACCTACCTCAGCTCATACTTCGTTATTCCGATGCGGTCGGGTATCGTACGCGACATCCGCAACTATGTGTACGATAAGATAGTGACCCTGCCGATATCATTTTTCACATCGGAACGCAAAGGCGACGTGATGGCCCGAATGAGCGGTGACGTGGCCGAGATAGAGAACTCTATCATGGCTTCGCTCGACATGATGTTCAAAAATCCGATCATGATAATCGTATGCCTGGCAACGATGATATTCATTTCGTGGCAGCTGACGGTTTTCGTTCTTATTCTGCTGCCGCTTGCCGGTCTGGTCATGGGTCGGGTTGGTAAAAAACTGAAACGTAAGTCGCTCGAAGGTCAGAATCAGTGGGGTGTGCTGATGTCGAATATCGAAGAATCGCTCGGCGGACTCCGTATAATCAAGGCGTTCAATGCCGAAGAGAAAATCAAACGCCGTTTCCACGATGAAAATCAAGTATTTTACCACCTTTCAAACCGTATTGCCCGCCGGCAATCGCTGGCACATCCGATGAGCGAGTTTCTCGGCACGGTAGCCATCTCGATTGTCCTGTGGTTCGGAGGATCACTGATTCTCAGCGGTTATTCTTCGATGAACGCGGCATCGTTCATCTATTACATGGTTATTTTCTACAGCATCATAAATCCGGCCAAAGAACTTTCCAAAGCGATGTACTCCATTCAGAAAGGACTCGCTTCGATGGAACGTATCGACAAGATCCTGGGAGCCGACAATCCGATCAAGGATCCGACCAACCCCGTAAAAATCAAGGATCTCAAGGGCGAGATAAAATATAACGACGTGTCGTTCAGCTACGGAACCCATGAGGTTCTGCATGATATCTCGCTCGACATTCCGGCCGGCTCAACCGTAGCGCTCGTAGGGCAATCGGGGTCGGGAAAATCAACGATGGCCGATCTTATCCCGCGTTTCTACGACGTTGACAAAGGATCAATTTCAATCGACGGAACCGATATCAGGGACCTCGGCGTACATGATCTGCGCAGTTTCATGGGCAACGTTAATCAAGAAGCTATCCTGTTCAACGACACCTTCTACAACAACATCACTTTCGGCGTGAAAAACGCCACGATGGAACAGGTTGTTGAAGCTGCAAAAATTGCCAATGCCCACGACTTCATCATGGAATCGGAAAACGGCTACGACACCAACATCGGTGACCGCGGGTGCAAACTGTCGGGCGGTCAACGCCAGAGAATTTCAATAGCACGTGCGATTCTGAAGAATCCACCTATCCTTATTCTCGACGAGGCCACGTCGGCACTCGACTCCGAGAGTGAGAAATTGGTACAGGAAGCACTTGATCGACTGATGAAGGACCGCACGACCATCGTTATCGCCCATCGTCTGTCAACAATCAAGAATGCGTCGCAGATATGCGTTCTCCACGAAGGACGCATAGTTGAACGCGGAACCCACGACGAGCTGATGCAGATCGACGGATTCTACCGCCGACTTGTTGACATGCAGAAATTTTAACAACATCATGAAACGAACCGATTTTGAAATAATGGCCCCGGTAGGGAGCTACGAA
>CAZHHF010000085.1:0-406 GCA_964531905.1 uncultured Bacteroides sp. | reverse complement strand
GCCGGCGCCAACGCCATCTACTTCGGAGTGGAAGGCCTCAACATGCGCGCGCGTTCAAGCGTGAACTTCACTCTTGACGACCTGCGCGAAATTGCAGCGATATGCGACCGCAACGGAGTCAAATCGTATCTCACAGTCAATACCATAGTCTACGACAACGAAATAGAGAAACTCCATGCCGTTATCGATGCCGTTGCCAACTCGGGTATATCGGCCATCATAGCGAGCGACATCGCCGCGATACTCTATGCACGTAAAGTCGGAGTCGAGGTTCATATATCGACCCAGTGCAATATATCCAACATCGAAGCAGTGGAATTCTATTCGCAGTATGCCGATGTTGTAGTGCTGGCCCGCGAACTTAACATGGAACAGGTAAAAGCGATCCACGACGAGATCGTGCGTC
>CAZHHF010000084.1:0-8159 GCA_964531905.1 uncultured Bacteroides sp. | reverse complement strand
TCAAGTTCCTCGGCAAGTTCCGGATTATCAGCGATAACCAGCTTGGCGGCATCGCGACCCTGAGCTATCTTCGTTCCATTATAGCTGAACCATGATCCGCTTTTGGTGATTATGTTATATTCGACACCTAAGTCGATGATCTCGCTTGAACGCGATATACCTTCGCCGAACATTATATCGAATTCGCAACGCTTGAAAGGAGGCGCAACCTTGTTTTTAGTAACTTTCACTTTGGTGTGACGGCCGAAAACATCATCGCCATCCTTGATCGAAGTCGACGAACGGATATCGATTCTCACCGAAGCATAGAATTTCAGAGCGTTACCGCCGGTAGTCGTTTCCGACGGACCGAACATCTGACCGATCTTCTCACGGAGCTGATTGATGAAGATACAGGTGGTGTTCGTACGCGATATAGCGCCGGTGAGCTTTCTCATTGCCTGCGACATGAGTCGTGCCTGCAGACCCATATTTCGGTCACCCATCTCACCTTCTATTTCATTTTTGGGAGTAAGAGCCGCAACTGAGTCTATTACAAGAATATCTATCGCCGATGAACGTATAAGCTGCTCGGCAATTTCAAGTGCCTGCTCACCGTTATCGGGCTGTGAGATAAGCAGATTGGCTGTGTCCACTCCGAGTTTCTCGGCATAGAAACGGTCAAAAGCATGTTCAGCGTCAATTATGGCGGCGATACCTCCGAGCTTCTGAGCTTCAGCTATCGCATGGATGGCCAGAGTTGTTTTACCCGATGATTCAGGTCCGTAGATTTCGATTATTCGGCCACGCGGATAACCGCCTACACCCAGAGCGTAGTTCAGCCCTATCGATCCCGATGGAATCACTTCAACATCTTCCACCGGTTCATCACCGAGTTTCATTATGGCGCCACGGCCGAAATCTTTTTCAATTTTCTGCATTGCCGAAGCGAGTGCATTTAGGCGTGCTGCGCGGGGATCGTCACTCTTTTCCCCTTTCTTTATGGCAGCTTTCTTAGGTTTTTCCATTATTCAGTTCTTATATTATTTTTTGTTTCTGATGCAAAGATAAAAATTTATATGTGCAACATCACTGCACATATAATATAAAATTTGTATATAATTTATTTAAGTATCAACGAATGTAGGGACGTACGGCTCGTGCGTCCGTTTCAATTGCATCTACGTGTAAATTACCATATAAATTATCTTCTGCTAAGATAGGAAAAAATTGGTAGAGAATCATCGGGGTACAAAAAAAAATTACTCGTCATCGCGACGAATAATCTCTTATCTTAAATCTAATACCATGAAAAACTGATGCAAAGATAGTAATTATATGTTATAAAACATAATTATTGAATATAAAATTCACTACTTTAACATTTATTATATTCTTTGATACTCTAAAAGTGTAGTACCCATAGCCCGCTCTTCCGCCATTAATAAATTGATTACCAATGGATTGTAGGGCTGCTTCGTGGAGCAGCCGCGATATGGTCATGTTTGATTTCAATGCACGAATGATTAATATTGGACCCGGCTGCTCCACGTAGCAGCCCTACAATCATTCGTTATATTTGTAATATACTGATATTCCAATTGTTATTCAATAAATATGGTATGATAAATGGGAGCGTAGGACTTCTACGTGGAGCAGCCGCCGTTTCACCCGATAGCGTCGAAGACGCTTAACATACACAACCCCACGTGAAACGTGGGGAACTGATAATCAAGGGTATAGCGCTTCGGAGATGCGTCACGTTGCACACTCTCAATCCGCTCTTCCCTACATTTCCGATGAAAAATGAGATAGTCAATGCTTATCAACACTTGTCTATTGCTGAAAAATAAGTAATTTTGTAGCGATATGCCATCCGCAGAGGTGGGTGGGTTTTATGCAATACGTTTTTTTACGTTGAGTTTCTTCACTTTCATAAACTTCGCAACTTTTTGAAATGTATCTCTATGAGGGAACGACAACCGAAAACGTTCACGGTGATTTATGTACATCGACGGCTGATATATGATCGGCTGCCGGTTTTACCCGCATATATATATTTCGGGTCTTGTACACATATCTCCACGTGGGCTGCGGATGTCGTTATGTCCTTAGAGATAGGTAATGCGAAGACCTTTGAGAGGGTACTGCGAAAAAGCATCCCACGTTTTGCATTAGAAACAATCTTAAAGGTCACTGATGGGATGCGTGACGATTATTTAATCAGGCGTTATGGCGTTCCTTCGGTCAAATTCCTACCTCTTACATTGTGACAGACGAATTTTCACTGCCACGGCTGCTGCTGATCTTAACCGATCGGAGAGCCGTGGCATTATTGTTTATACACATTATTATAATATAGACGGGATATGGAGCCTATAGGATCTATTATTAAAGCCGAACTCGAAAGGCAGGAGAGAAGTGTGTCGTGGTTCGCAAGGAAACTTAACTGCGACCGATCCAACATTTACCGGCTATTCCAGAAACACTCCATCGACACCCTTCTGCTTACACGTATTTCAGTAATTCTCAACAGGGATTTCTTCGCTGAACTCAGCCGCAATCTGCCTTCGGGAAAAGTGGAAAATCAGGATTGAAACACTTGTGTGCGAATGTTGCGACAGAAGTGTGGCAACCCTGCAATATACTAATCATTCCGACTCGGTTTCTTTGTAATAATTTTGTCTGAAAATATCTACGAACTTTAACCAATTATGCCTATGCAAATGTGATTATTAAGATAAATCCCTGAAAATATGCGCTTTACGCTTGTTTTCCTCACGAGTTTACATGAATTAAAGCAAAGAAAAATTGCTCATTCTCGTTCACGATTCTCTCTCTGCTACAATTAACTACAAAGGATATAACAATTTACCCAATATTAAAGTTATAACTTAATTTTTATGAACAAAAAACTAATCAACGGAGTCCTGCTCGCTACGCTTTTAGCCGGCTCTGCAGGCACTTTCACTTCCTGCAAGGACTATGATGATGACATTTGCAATCTGCAGAACCAGATTGATGCCATCAACGTAGATCTCGGAAAACTTCAGGAAATCATCAAGAGTGGTGAAACTATCAAATCTGTTGCTCAGGCTGCCGATGGAGTAGTTATCACTATGGGTGATGGAAAAGTTTACACTGTTAAAAACGGTACTAACGGTACCGACGGTGTTAATGGTAAAGATGCTGATGTTTGGACTATCGGTGCCGACGGTTACTGGTACAAAAACAACGCTAAAACCGAATACCGTGCTATCGGCGAAACTGGTGCTACCGGCGCTCAGGGTCCTCAAGGTCCTCAGGGCGAAGCTGGTCCTCAAGGTCCTCAGGGTCCCCAGGGCGAAACTGGAGCTCAAGGTCCTAAAGGTGATACTGGTGCCGATGGTAAATACTATGTTCCCAATGCTACTACCGGTTGCTTCGACATCTGGCAGGATGGCAAACAGATCGAAACTACCACTATTCGCTGGCGTGAAGAATCTGTTGCTCCCGCTGTTCCCGCACTCACCGCTGTTTACACCGGCAACAAACTTACCTTCGCTAACGTAGACACTGGTAAGAAAAACGATAAAGGTGAAGTAGTTTATGAAAGCGTTGAAATCAGCCTCGGTGAATCAGTAGGTTCACTCTGCTTCATCCCCACAGTGATGAGCAAAGTGGTTTCTTACCCCACTACCGACACTGAATTCCTTTATATCCCCACTTACATTCAGGATAGCAAGAAGAATACTAACGGTACTTTCCTTCCGCAGAACCTCAACAAGTCTACTGCAGTTGCTCTTGCTTACCGTGTCAACCCCTCTGACGCTTATATTGCTAAAGACGCACGTGCTTACTATATCAGCCGTGGAGTTGTTACTCGTGCAGCTAACGATAAATCAGGTCTTCTCACTGTTAAGACTCTCGATGGCGCCACTAACAAGGGTGAACTCAATATTAACGCTCTCTACAACCACGCAAACGTTCTTGCAGCTAACCTCAATGGCAACCACATCGCTGCCCTCCAGCTCTGGAACGGTCAGGAATATACCGTTTCTGACTATGTAGCTGTTGATGCTAAAGATATCGACGTTGTTCTCGTTGACAGCGCTGCAATGAAAGCTCAGCCCTACGCTAATACTTTCGACCTTTATGCTCGTACTGAAGTATGGCCCGGCGGTGCTACCGGTAATCCTACTCCTGCTCAGCTCAACACATACATCAAGAAATTCGTTTCTTTGGATGCAGCTGCTAACGCTGAACTCGTTTACAACGATACCAAAGGTCTCGACCTTCTCACTATCCCCGGTCTTTACAGCGAAAAAGAAGGTAAATACATCCAGGACCTCGGCTTCACTGGCATTCACTACAAATTCGTTCTTCCGAAAGACGGATATATCGGTGAAGATGGTGTAACCGATCAGCAGAAATTCGTTTCTCCCCTTGAAGATGGTCACATCCTCAAAGCTAATCCCGAATTCGGAACTGCTGCTATCGGCCGTACTCCCGTTGTTCGCGTTGACGCTTACATCTACGACAATGACAATCAGGAAAGAATGGTTGCTTCTGGCTTTATCAAAGTTAGCATCGTTAAACAACCTACTGTTGCTCCTGTTGCCAAAGATGCTATTGTACGTAATCTTAAAGCGGTTAATCTCAACTATAACACTCAGCTTGGAAATGACTTCGAACAAGTTGCTTCTATGAACTGGGCTGATATCAACAGAGAAATCTATGCTGCTGCCGGTCTTACTTCACAGAACTTCTGGGAACACTATGGTAAAGTGCTTTCAAATGGTAAGAAGTCTTACATTGTTCAGTTATGCGCTCTTCGCGAAGGTGATACTGAACTTACCCCTGTCATGAATTTAGGAAATGGTTATGTTAACGAAGGATCTAAGGTAAATGCTCTCTATGGTGTAGGTTGCGAAGCAACTCTCGGTGATCAGGTAACTGAAACTTCTGCTATCACATTCAGCGCAAACAATAAGATCCACACTCTCGGATACACTTTGCCTTCTGGTAAGAAACTTGCTAAGGTTCTTGATGAGAATGGAGTAGAAAGTGTAGAATGGGCTGTACAGATTATTATCTACTCTCTTGATGTTTATAATTACGGTAACTTAATAATCAACCAGCCAATCTACGTTAATGAGAAGACCGATCCATACACTATGAATAAGTATTTCTACGAACCTCAGAATGCATTGGTTACTAAGGGTCTCCTTGTAAACAACGAATGGAAACTTGAGACTAAGATTGCTGAAGCTTTCGCAATGTCGAACGACGGTAAGAATGTCTTCCAGTATTTCAATACTATCTCACCGATGTACAAGAACGTAACTAACATCGACTTCTCTATCGTATCTCCGAAAGATGGTTCAGTTGCTTACGGTCCTGTATCTACCGGTACTACCCCCGATGGATTACTCAAGCTCACTCAGCCGTTGACAACTGCTAAGAAAGATGTTGTAATGCAGTACACATTGACTCTTGCTAACGGTCAGAGCCATACTTACAACTTCAACGTTATCTTTAACAACCCGTTCGTAGCTGGTACTTCTAACGCTATCACTCTTACCGACGGTCTTAACGTAACCGGACAGACTGCTCCTCAGGTACGTGTTAACGATATCGATGGTAAAGTAATCTACTCATGGGTTAACAACGCACTTCAGCTCTCATCAACCGCTACCGGCGAATACAATGTGAAAGCTCCTGCTGTTAAATATGAATTCGTTAAGGATGGTATCCCCGGAATCGGTTACAAAGATTTCATGGCAAGTCTTGACGAAAGATCTTCACTCGAAATCGATGAGGTTACCGGTGTTATCACATACAAGAACGGAGGTCCTGCACTTCAGAAGAACGTAACTCTCGCAGTTAAAGCTACTGTTACATTTGCAGATCTCTCTGAGGTTGTATGCACAATACCTGTAGTAATCAATAAAAAATAAGCAATTTAATAATCTTTTGCAAATTGTAAATTTTAATCGTGAGACGCATCTTTATTCAGGATGTATTTAAAGTCACTTTCTTGTGAAAGAAGGTGATGACAAAACGAGGCTCCCGGTCTATGCAAGAAGGCCGGGAGCCTTATTTTTTATTAGTTATATTGGTCTAATTAGTCCAATATAACTTTTTTTTGTGTATCTGACCAAAAGACACTACCTTTACGCTAAATCAAAATTAACATTGCAACAATGAGAAAATATTTCCGGATACTCACAGCTATACTGCTGTTCACCACGCTGTTCAACGTCGATGCACGCGTGACCGTAGGTGCCGAACGCACATCATTGTATTTCCCCGAACTGCAAGGCAAAAGGATTGCCCTGCTTTCCAACCACACCGGTATGGTCGGCGACCGTCATACACTCGATCTGATGCTTGAAGCCGGGCTGAACGTAACCACAATCTTTTCACCCGAACACGGATTCCGTGGAAAAGCCGATGCCGGAGAACATGTGGGTAGTTCAGTAGATCCCGTGACCGGTATTCCTATCGCATCGCTCTACGATGGTAAATCGCGCTACCCGTCTAAAGAAGTAACCGATAAATTCGATATTATCGTGACCGACATTCAGGATGTGGGCCTCCGTTTCTATACCTACTACTGCACCATGATCGATCTCATGAACGCCGCAGCCCGCGATGGCAAGCAATTCATGGTTCTCGACCGTCCCAATCCTAACGGAATGACTGTCGATGGCCCGATTCTTGACATGAAACTCCAGTCGGGTGTAGGACGCCTTCCCATCCCCGTGGTACATGGCCTTACGATGGGTGAGATCGCCCTTATGGCCAATGGCGAAGGATGGCTCAACGATGGCGCGAAGATCGACCTGAAGGTCATTCCATGCGATGGATACACCCATTCCACGCGCTATGAGCTTCCCGTGGCTCCGTCGCCCAATCTGCGCAACAACCACGCTATCTATCTCTATCCGTCGATCTGCTATTTTGAGGCTACTCCGGTCAGTCTCGGCCGCGGAACCGACGCTCCTTTTGAAATCTACGGCCACCCCGATATGAAAGGCTACGATTTTTCGTTCACGCCCCGTAGCGTTGACGGAGCCAAAAATCCCCCGCAACTCAACAAGCTTTGTCACGGACGCGATCTGCGCAACCTCGACACTGACACCATAATTGCCCGCGGACTCGATCTGCAATACCTTATCGACGCCTACAACAATCTCGGAATCGGCAATCAGTTCTTCACCTCGTTCTTCGAAAAACTTATTGGACGCGACGACATCAGGCAGATGATCATCGACGGACGTTCGGCCGACGAGATCAAGGCTACCTGGGCCGATGACGTGGCTCGTTTCCGTCAGCAGCGTCGTCCCTATCTTCTCTACGAAGAATAAACCGATGGCCGATAATTATCTGGAACGTAAAATGGAGGAGTATCGCTCGCGAAAGGCGGGCGTTGCTTCCCATATAAGGCGTAAAGGAGTGCTTACGTTCGGGTTTCCCGAGCGGCGCGTGCTGCTGATGCTGTCATGTTCCCGGCTCTGTGACCATCTCGTGAACCTCTTTTTACCTACCGGTAGCCGTGTGGCCGTTATGGGTCATTCCGATCTCTCCGATGCTGCCTCCGGTGCAAGATTTTACGATACCGGCGTGACCGGTTACGATATTGCGATCGATAATCTTCTCGAAGCGTGGCGCGATATCGATGTTATTGTCACCGACATGGAGATCCCCCCTGTTATTATCGACCGCCTGCTCGCGGCAAGAGAGTGCCTCCCATATCCGAATCCCTATGGTGGCCGTTTTATCACCCTGGGAGAGAACCATGTATCCATCCCTCGTCGTGAACATCTCTCCGAAGCCGGTTTCACCATCAATCGTGTGACTTCAGGCAACTCTGCTGCCCTCGCCCGTATGTGTGCCTTTCTCGCCGTTCCCGAAAATTCGGTGATCGACGGTCGCGATATACTGATTTAACAACCTTGAAATGAACTCATTAAAGAAATACATCACGTCACGTCCGGCTTTGGTGCTGGGCGTGTTGCTTATAGTAACTTTCATTCCGTTTCTCGGCGACACACTTTTCTACAGCAAGGGTGAACCACGTGAGGCAGTAGTGGCCATGTCGATGCTTCAGAGCGGAAACTGGATCCTCCCCGTGAGCAACGGAACCGATATCCCCTACAAACCCCCGACGCTCGCGTGGCTTATCGCGCTTTTTT
>CAZHHF010000083.1:0-8235 GCA_964531905.1 uncultured Bacteroides sp. | reverse complement strand
AGCTTGTCTCGGTATTTCATGAATAAATTGCAGAGTTTCCCTATCTACTTTGATGTGGTATGTATTTCTATCCGTCCGTCTCTACGGCTTTTGTTGATACATCTGTTTTATCGTATCGTTTATTTCTATAACACAAATTTAAGATAAAATGTTTATACTATTAAATTCTTTGAAAAATTTTTTGCTTTTAATATTCCATGCAACTTTTCGCATAAATTCCTCGTCTATTATATGCGACTGACGAATTAATTCGTAATATTGCATGTTTTCACGTATTTAATATTTAACTTTGATCCTCGTTTCAATAACCACGACTGATGATACATCTAAAAGATATTAATAAAACTTATCCGGGCATAGTTCCGCTTCATGTACTAAAAGGTATTAATCTTGACATAAAGAAAGGAGAATTGGTCTCAATTATGGGGGCATCGGGTTCCGGCAAATCTACACTGCTCAATATCCTCGGTATTCTTGACAACTATGATTCGGGAGAATACTATCTCAACGGATTGCTCATAAAGAATCTCAGCGAAAATAAGAGTGCGGAATTGCGTAATCGTCTGATCGGATTCGTGTTCCAGTCGTTCAATCTTATATCATATAAGAACGCGCTTGAAAATGTTGAGCTTCCTTTATTTTATCAGGGGGTACCGCGACGGCAACGAAATCGTCTCGCTATGGAGCAACTCGAAAAAATGGGATTGGCCGATAGAGCGCATCACCTTCCTGGTGAATTGTCGGGCGGTCAGAAACAGAGGGTGGCGATAGCAAGATCACTTATAACAAATCCGGCGATAATTCTTGCCGACGAGCCTACCGGAGCGCTTGACAGCCATACATCCCACGACGTTATGGAGATTTTCCGATATCTGAATCAGGAAACCGGAATGACAATCGTAATTGTTACTCACGATCCCGCAGTCGGAGAACAGACCAATCGAATCATCAGAATCAGCGACGGTGTAATTGTAGAGTGATATGTTTGATCTGATTTCTGAAATTTTACAAACCCTCCGCAATAATAAATTGCGTACATCCTTGACCGGCTTTGCAGTCGCATGGGGCATCTTCATGCTTATTGTTCTGCTCGGAATGACACGCGGAGTCATAAATGGATTTAATGAGGGACGTCTTAAGCAAGGTGCCAACACCTTGTCGATATATAGTGGAACGACTGCCAACCCCTACCGGGGCTATAAAGAAGGACGAAGAATTAAATTATATAATGATGACTGTGACCAGATTGAGTCAGAAAACAGGAATTTCGTTGAAAGTGCCTATGCTTCGATATCTTCCGACACCGCCATCATCTCATCGCCGTTCGATTATATCTCAGGAGGATACCATGGAGTATATCCCAACGAATTGAACGATAGAGGTGACGAAATTGTCGCTGGCCGTTTCATCAACGAAATGGATATTAAGCAAAAACGTAAGGTTATGGTTCTTACGAAGAAAAATGCGGCTATCCTGTTTCCCGATACAACTAAAATTATAGGCGGCAAAGTCGTTTGTAACGGTCTGTCATTCGTGGTTATCGGATTGACCGATCCGGAATTCAGGGAAGACACTTACATCCCGTTTACAACGGCTATGATGCTGTCAGGAGGAAATAATGAAGTTCGTGACATTAGGGTGAATCTTTCCAACGTGAATACAATGGAGGATGGGGAGCTTGCCGAAGACGATGTACGGCAGACTCTGTCCCACATTCACCAGTTCAGCCCCGATGACCGGTCAGCTGTGTATATATGGAACCAGTTCAAGAGCTTCCTTACTATGGCCAATGCAATGAATATTCTTAACAGTGTTATATGGGTTATAGGAATATTCACCATGTTGTCGGGTATCATTGGAGTTAGTAACATCATGTTCGTTTCAGTCAAGGAACGCACTCATGAAATCGGAATCCGCCGTGCGATCGGAGCGAAACCACGTCATATACTCACTCAGATCATCACGGAAAGCATCGCTATCACTGCAATTTTCGGCTATATAGGTATATTCGCCGGAATTTTAGTTACACAACTTATCGACTTCATATTGGGTAACTCACAATTCTTGAAAGATCCTACTGTCAATATCTCAATCGCTGTCAAAGTCACGGTTGTACTTATTTTAGCAGGTACCTTAGCCGGTATATTCCCTGCGTTGAAAGCACTTAGAGTCAAGCCGGTAGAAGCGCTGCGCGATGAGTAACCTACATCAATCCGTTTTAATGCAAATAAGATGAAAACATCACTATTCGATACTGACAACTGGAAAGAGATCGCGGCAACATTGTCGCGTAACAAAACCAGAACCTTCCTCACCGCTTTCGGCATTTTCTGGGGAACCGCTATGCTCGCGATGCTCATGGGCGGAGCAAAAGGTTTCGAGGATATTATAAGCCGGAATTTCAGCGGATTTGCCACCAACAGCGCTATTATGTCAGGCCGACGCACTACGTTGCCCTATAAAGGATACAACAAAGGAATGAATGTGTCTATGACAACAACCGATCTTGAACGTATTTCAAAATCGATACCCGAAATAACCTCAATCACAGGAGTCGGAAATCAACGGAGTACCATCAGCTATAAGAAAAAAGGAACTTCATCCACAGTAATAGGTGTTGATCAACATTATTCCGAGGTATTTGAACCGATTATTTACAGTGGGCGATTCATAAATTCTACCGATAATGTTAATCAGAAAAAGGTCTGTGTGATCGGTAAAAAGATTGCCACTGATCTTTTTGAATCAGAATCTCCTATAGGTAAACACCTGTCGATAGGAGGAATATACTATCTTATCGTCGGTATGGCCGGTCAGACATCAGAAATGAGTCTGGGAGGAAAAATTGATGAATCGGTACTTATACCGTCATCAACAATGAGAAATGCGTTTAATCTCGGGAACACCATTGATGGAATAATGTTCGTTGCCAAAGACGGTATCAGCCCCACTTCGCTTCTCCCGAGATTAGAACGTGCTATACGCTTAAGCCATCCGATTCATCCCGATGATCATAATGCATTTTTTTTCTTTGACGTTTCCGAAAAATTTGCGTTGGTCAACAACCTGTTTACCGGCCTTTCCCTACTTGCTATCTTTGTAGGAGCAGGAACCCTTATGGCTGGAGTGATAGGCGTAGGAAATATCATGTGGGTTATTGTAAAAGAGAGAACGCAGGAAATCGGTATCCGACGTGCTATCGGTGCCACTCCGGCCGATATTGTGGTTCAGATTCTATCCGAAGGTGTTTTCCTTACTGTCATAGCAGGTATCACCGGAATCGTCTTTGCCACGATTGTCCTTGCGGTAGCCCAGTACCTTACAACTACCCCATTCTCGGTTCCGCGTTTTCAGCTGTCATTCTCCGCAGCTATGATTATCATGGCGATATTCATTTTTCTCGGAACGGTAGCCGGGCTTATCCCCTCGTTCAAAGCAATGAAAATCAAACCCATTGAAGCTATTAACGATAAATAATCAATCATAATAACATATAATTACAATGAAAAAATTTCTAAAAATCTTTTTGTGGATTATAATCATTCTGATTTTTATAGGAACATTTGTATACCTGTTCCTTAATTCAAAAAGTAAAACGGTTGAGTACGAACTCGTATCACCGGTTAACAGCGATATAGAAAGAACGACTATACTTAACGGCAAGATTGAACCTCGCGATGAAATCGATATAAAGCCGCAGGTATCAGGTATCATTTCGGAAATAAACGTAGAACCGGGCGATTATGTCAATGAGGGTGATATTATTGCTAAAATCAAGATTATTCCTGATGAATCACAGCTGTCGTCGGCACGTAACCGTACGCGAATTGCCAAACTTGATCTGGAAGAGAAAAGACTTCAGTATGAACGCACGAAAGCTCTGTTTGAGAAAAAATTTGAGAGTCGTGAAAAATATGAGCAGGATCAGAAAGCCTATGAGAAAGCCCAGGAGGAATATAACGCCGCTCATGATGCTCTCGCTATTATCCGTGACGGTATTTCAACAGAGAACGCACATCTGAGTAACACTCTTGTTAGGGCCACCATAACCGGTCTCGTACTTGAAGTACCCGTAAAAGTAGGTAACTCCGTGATTCAGACCAACACAATGAATGAAGGCACGACAATAGCGAAAGTCGCCAACATGAATAACCTTATATTCAAAGGGAAGATTGATGAAATAGAAGTGGATATGCTTGCCGATGGAATGCCGATGCACATATCTATCGGAGCCATCGACAACTCCAGTCTTGATGCTGTGATTGAAAAAATCGCACCGATCGCAACCGAAGAGAACGGAACCAATACATTTGAAATCAAGGCTGCAATAAAAGAGACCGACGATCTTAACCTGCGCGCAGGATATAGCGCTAATGCGTCAGTGGTACTTGCCAAAGCATCCAATGTGCTTGTTGTGCCGGAACGCGTGATAGAATTCATTGGCGATTCAACATTCGTCTATGTATTGGAAAGTGATCCCGCCCAAAAAGAACAGAAATTCTCCCGAACCAATATAAAAACCGGTATAAGCGATGGTATAAAT
The DNA here is from genome assembly GCA_964531905.1 of uncultured Bacteroides sp. Classification (GTDB taxonomy): domain Bacteria; phylum Bacteroidota; class Bacteroidia; order Bacteroidales; family Muribaculaceae; genus CAJUPY01. Next base: position 3,692 of record CAZHHF010000083.1, on the reverse strand, counting down.
ATCCAGGTCATTGGAAATGATATTTCCACCGACAGTAAATTACGTGGCGCTGAAATAAATAAACATTAAAAATGAAAATTAAAGCATTAGTAACAGCGGTTATTTTTGCCGGAGTCTGTATTCCGGGATACGCTCAAACTGTATGGACGCTTGACAGATGTATAAGTTATGCCGTCGAAAATAATCTCACAGTCAAAAATCGTCAGCTCGATCATCTGTCGGCTGAGTACGATGTTATCGAAGCGCAAGATAAATTTCTACCGTCGGTGAATGCGATGGCGTCGCAATCGTTCAATTTCGGACGCGGTCTCACATCCCATAACACCTACGCCGAGCGCAACACTAAGAATTTCCAGTGGGGAGTGAGCATGGATATGCCTATCTTTCAGGGATTATCTGCAAGGCGTCAGGTGAAGGTAGCAGAAATAAATCTGCGATCCATGCTTCTTCAGACCGAAGCGGCTAAGGATAATATAACACTGAACGTAATCTCACAGTATCTTCAGGTACTCTACTGCAAGGAAATGGTCAAGATCGCTAAAGAACAGATCAGTCTGTCGGAATACGAATCGACCCGTCAGAAAGCCCTTGCCGAAGCCGGTAAGATTGCTGAAGTCGATGTGTTGCAGGCTGAATCACAACTGGCAGCCGACAAAGTGACGCTGATCGAGAATGAAAATAATCTCACACTCGCGTTTCTTGATCTGACTCAGCTTCTACAGCTACCTACGATCGACGGTTTCGATATAAGTCCGGTAGATGATGTCATGCCATTGCTTCAGTCACCCGATGTGATCTACGAATCAGCATTAAAAAACAATTACGATGTACTTAAAGCGTCCAACGACGTAGACGCATCGAAAGCTGCTGTAGCTCTGGCGCAATCGGGTTACATCCCCCGCCTGTCGCTCAACGCCGGAATCGGAAGTAGTTACTATAATATTTCCGGACTCGATAATGATTCTTTTAATCGACAGATGCGCGACAATCTGAACAAATATATAGGACTATCATTGTCTATTCCTATTTTTGATGCTTTCTCAACGAGAAATTCAATCAGGAAAGCACGTGTGAAAGAAACAACGGCTAAACTCCGGAAGCTTGAGGCGGAAACAAATTTATACAAAGAGATTCAGCAGGCCTATTACAGAGCGATGACCGCCAACAAGAAATACACGACTTCAGCCGAAACGATGGAAATTTCCCGGCAGACATTCGAAGCCATGAAGGAAAAATATGAGCTTGGCCGATCAAATCCTACGGAATTTGAACAAGCCAAAAGCGCATATAATAAATCTTGTATCGAAAACGTACAGTCTCGCTATGAATATATTCTGCGTTGCCGTATATTAAACTATTATTACGACCGTTCGATGTAGTTAAATTGACATATTCAAAGAACGCGGTCGGATCGGGTAAACCTCATTTTCCGGCCGCGTTCTTTTTATAATGTATAGATTTTATGCTTTTGTAAATAAATTAACATTAGGTGTGTTTTTTTTATAGCCTCTTTGTTGTATCTTTGCCAATTAAATGCACAAACACTGAGGACGTAGAAACAATGAACTCATATAATCAGCAAGATTACGATTTCCCCATCATAGATTCCGATTCATACGACTCTCCAGGACCATCGCGTAAACCGGTGGAGCCTGTCCAGAATATTGAATCGATAAGGAACTCCGGTCAGGAGAATAAATCAGCTTCACGAAAGAGCGAAAAGAAATCCCGAAAAGTAAATGACGAAGATTCGGCATGGAATAAATTCATTTCGTTCTTTACCGATCGACGTACGCACGCTGTTGTTGGAATCGCGATCATCCTGTTCGCGACTTATGTAATGATAGCATCCCTGTCGTATTTTGTCAAAGGAGCTGAAGACCAAAGCGCTATAACTGCTCATTCGATTGAACAACTTGCCGAGAATCCGGGAAAAATTCAGAACCTCGGAGGCCCTTCCGGTGCCGTTCTTTCTCAGGTGTTGCTAACCAATTCGCTTGGACTCGGAGCCATTGTCATGATAGTGTATCTTGTCATGATCGGACTCGCTCTGCTTAAAGTCAGAAAGATAAAATTCTGGCAACTGACATTCAAGTCTCTTCTGATTGCCGTGACTATTTCAATAGTTGCCGGCCTTCTTACATACCGTCTTGATTCTTCCTTTCTTTACGGCGGTCAGCATGGCCGATGGATAAACACGTTATTGATAAACCGCTTCAACACTATCGGAGCAATGCTTGTCAGTCTGTTCCTTGTGTCAACGATAGTATTTATCTATATCAATGAGATAGTAGCTGTTTATCGGGCTTATAGGCGCCGTGTGGAAGCGTTCCGCGAACAGGAACGGCTTGCACGTATTGCCAAAGAGGAACTTAAACGAAAGGTTGAAGCCGGCGTGACCGATGACATTCTTAATCAGACTGTTGAACCTGAAGAAATTACGGAAGCTCCACGGCAAGATGTCGTAGGGTTTACCGATTCCGAGGAAGAGAATCATACCGATGTCGATCCTTACCGTATAAACGGTCAGAATAATCTGGAAGAGCCACCGGTTCACGGTGAAACGATTAATGACACTGATGATACCTTAACCGTTCCCCTGGAATCAGATAACAAATCTCAGTCTTTCGACGTACCATCCGATAGTCTGAAACAGGAGATTCCAACAGGCGCTGATGATGTAGAACTCAATGTGATAAAAGAGAATATCGAAGTGGCTGAAGATGTTATGGACAAGCCGTTTGATCCAACCGCAGAGCTTTCCCGTTTCCATTTCCCGCCGATAGATATTTTAAAGGAGTACGAGCAGAAAAGTAATAATGTTGATCTTAAAGAGCAGGAGGAAAACAAGCAAAGAATAGCTAAAACTCTCAAAGATTACGGTATCTCAATCTCGAAAATCGAGGCGACAGTAGGTCCGACAATCACTCTATATGAGATAATTCCGACTGAAGGAACCCGAATACAGCAGATCAAGCGTCTCGGCGATGATCTTATGCTCAGTCTCGCAGCAATGGGCATCAGAATCATAGCGCCGATTCCGGGTAAAGGAACGATCGGTATCGAGGTCCCGAATCAGGATCCGCAGACGGTTTCGATAAGATCCATTCTGTCGTCTAAGGATTTCCAGGAATGTAAATATGAACTGCCGATGGCAATGGGAGCCACGATCTCCAATAAGGTATATATCGCCGATCTTGCAAAAATGCCCCACCTGCTTGTGGCTGGTGCTACCGGACAAGGTAAATCAGTAGGCCTTAACACGATCATCGCTTCGCTGCTCTACAAAAAACATCCGGCTACACTGAAATTCGTTCTTGTCGATCCTAAGATGGTGGAATTCAGTCTATACAGCTGTCTTGAAGATCATTACCTTGCGAAACTGCCCGAAGAGGAAGATGCTATCATCACTTCTCCTGATAAAGTGGTAAACACGCTTAATTCTCTGTGTATAGAGATGGACAACCGCTATATGCTGCTGAAAGATGCCGGCTGTCGTTCGGTAATCGAGTACAATGAGAAATTCTCGCAACGCCGTCTTAACCCTGAGAAGGGTCATCGCTACATGCCATATATTGTTATTATCGTCGATGAGTTCGCCGATCTTATCATGACGGCAGGAAAAGAAGTGGAAACTCCATAGCTTTCACCCTTTTTGTTCTTCCTCTGCCTGAAATCCATCATGCAAAGAT
>CAZHHF010000082.1:0-8527 GCA_964531905.1 uncultured Bacteroides sp. | reverse complement strand
TGTTGGTTTGTTTCCCAAAAGCGATACAAAGGTATGGACTTTTTGTTTACTATGCAAATTTTTGGATAACTTTTTTTGCGGATTTTTTTAAAGTTTTGTTTAACCGGTTGATTGTTAGTTGAATAAATTTTGCACAGATTTACTCTTCTTTTAGTATAGGAATCGATATTGAGAGGGTGATAAGGATTGCGGAGAAAAAAAGTGATGCAGAGATCAGGATATTTTCCATTGTTATGGTTTTGGAAATATATATTCCGGTCAGTTGCCATACCCATCCGGCAATGATAATTACTACTGACAGGGCGTAGGAGATTATTTCGGCTGTCGAACGCATCCGTTTTCGTTTTTCAGGCAGACGGTTCATTGTTTTCTTTACGAACCACTGATCAGCAGGAGCGTCGGGCAACTGTTTTTTTATAATCTCAGAAATATGATGGTCGATTATTTTATTATCTTTCATTTTTCAGCTGTTTGTGATTGTCTGCATTTTTTTCCTTGCGCGATTGAGGTAGCATTTTATAGTGCCTGAGGTGATGCCTGTAATCTCGCTGATCTTTTTGATCGGTTGATCTTCGAGATAGAATAGCAATACGATAGTTCTTTCTGTATCATTGAGTGCCGATAGATAATGGTCAAGATCTATACTGATGGATGACGTAGAATCGCTCTCATCGGCAGTTTCGATAATATTATCCGGAATTTCAACTGTTATTCCGTATTTTCTCCGATAACTGATGTATTCATTGTAGGCTATTCGATAGAGCCATGTTTTAAACCGCGATATTCCGCGGAATGATTTGATCGACAGGTAAGCTTTGAGAAATGTCTCCTGTGCGATGTCCGATGTCAGCTCGGGGTCGTTGGTCAGGTTCAGCAGGAATCTCCGCAGGCTATGCTCGTATTCGGTAACCAGTCGTCCGAATGCATCGCGGTTGTCGGTCGCGATGCATCGGGCGATAAGGCTGAGTTCTTCGATACGTGAAAGCATTACTGACGGGAGTGACTGATTGATTACTTGCGTCCGATCTGATAGTATGTAATAAGTTTGCCGACACCTATTAGCAACGGGATGATTCCGAGAGAAGCTAATACTGCGTTACTCCACATACTGAATATGGCGATTATACCTATACCTGCCGATAGATATTTGATTGCAATGTCAAATTGTTTCTGTTCCAAAATGAGTGGGGGAGGAAGCTGAATGTCGTTGTTCTCATCGGTTGGTGACGATGAGTCGGCTTTGGGATTTGTATTATAATTTATATTGTTTATAGAGTTGCAGTAGAATGTATCGGGTAGATTATAGCCATTCTCAATCGCTTTGGAAATTATAGCATTCCTATTCTTTATTCTCAGATATAAGAATACCAGTATTGCGATAATTATTACGAATGTCAATGAGCAGATTCCTGTTAGAGCAGTCATAAAAATGAGATATTGCCGTTTCTCTCTCATGATCTGGTAATCCCTGTTTTTATCTTCGTGGATGTTTACTTTGATTTCTTTTATTATTACCGGATGTGAGATCTTTGCCGACAGTGTCGATGTATCAGCAATTTGTGAACCGATGGCAATAGTATCTGTCAGGCTGATTCCCGAGTTATTGATGCTGTCGAGTTCGGTTTTAATCTGTTCTGTTATTTTGGATGTTATTGTCTGGACGTTAATCTCAGATGGTTTGTCCATTTTAATTTCGAAGCATGATTGGCATATCAGCATAATACCGGTAGCAAGCAGGATAGCGATGTGTTTCATATTGAGTGATTTTTATTTGTTTTTTTCATTTGACGCAAGGTAATACTAAAAGGTTACATCAGCGGTATATTTTTCTTGGGTTAACGTTTATTAATACATATATAGATGATATTGCTTATTTGAATTGATTCTAAATAAAAAAAAATACCGACCTTTGTGAGCCTAAAAATATGTTTATGACTCTGAATGAGCTTAAGGCCGGAGAAACGGCGATTATAGTGAAAATTCATGGTCACGGTGCTTTCCGCAAGCGCGTGATTGAAATGGGTTTTACCCGCGGACGTAAGATCACCGAGGTGATGAGTGCGCCGCTTCGTGATCCCATAAAGTATTCTTTGATGGGATATGAGATTTCGTTACGACGCAGTGAAGCTGCCTTGATTGAGGTTATTCCGCTTACCGGTGAGGAAGCAGACCTTGCCGACAAAGCTTTTCACGTAAACACTATAGCCGAAGTTTCGGAACGGATCAGAAGTGAGTTTGAAGGACGCAGTCACACGATTAATGTGGCATTGATCGGGAATCCGAACTGTGGTAAGACATCGCTGTTCAATATCTCGAGCGGCGCATCGGAGCATGTAGGCAATTATAGCGGCGTGACTGTCGATTCCAAGCAGGGACATTTCGATTACGGCGGTTACCATTTCAATATCGTGGATCTGCCCGGTACTTACTCTCTGTCGGCTTATTCACCCGAGGAGTTATATGTTAGGCGCTATCTTAAGGACGAACGCCCCGACGTGATTGTAAATGTCGTGGATGCTTCCAATATAGAACGAAATCTGTATCTTACAACCGAACTGATCGATATGGACAGGCCGATGGTGATCGCGCTTAACATGTACGATGAACTTCAACGGTCGGGTGTAGACTTTGATTACATGACTCTTGCGAGAATGATCGGAGTTCCGATTGTTCCAACTGTATCTAAGACAGGGCAGGGGGTAGGGAGTCTTTTCGACACGATAATCAACATATTCGAGCGTAAGGATTCTATCGTGCGTCATATCCATGTGAATCTCGGTAGCGATGTGGAGGCGGCGGTGAATGAATTGAAGAATCTTATAAAGACTGATAAATCGATCGTTCAGGATTTCGCTCCGCGCTATCTGGCAATTAAACTTCTCGAGAACGATGCTGAAAGCGAGGCACTTTTACGGGGTAGTAATGTATACGATAAACTTATTGAGATCCGTGATAAAAATGTGAATCATATTCAGGAACTGCACCACGATGATGTAACCTCGATGATTGCCAATGAGAAATATGGTTTTATTGCCGGCGCACTTGCCGAGACAATGGTAAACAGGACCCGCCGGGTGTCAAAAATGACTGATTCAATCGACAGGATTGTTACCAGTCCTGTTTTCGGTTATCCTATTTTTATCATGATAATGTTCCTGATATTCTGGTTTACGTTTAATGTCGGAGCAATTCCGCAGTCATGGATAGAGTCAGGAGTAGATATGCTGGCACATTTTGTTGATACCTATATGATGGACGGGGTATTGAAAGATTTGCTGGCCAACGGTATTATCGGCGGAGTCGGTGGCGTTATTGTATTTCTCCCGAATATTCTCATTCTGTACTTCTTCATCTCGTTTATGGAGGATTCGGGATACATGTCGCGTGCCGCATTTATTATGGACCGTGTGATGCACAAAATCGGGTTACACGGCAAGTCGTTCATCCCGCTTGTGATGGGATTCGGCTGTAATGTACCTGCTGTCATGGCGTCGCGTGCGATAGAGAGCCGTAGCAGTCGTCTGATAACCATAATGATAAATCCGTTTATGTCATGTTCGGCGCGACTTCCGGTATATGTGCTGCTTATAGGAACCTTCTTCTCGGCCCATGCCGGACTGGTATTTTTCCTGCTGTATGTATTAGGAATACTGGTTGCTGTTGTAACCGCGCGTCTTTTACGTGGAATATGGTTCAAGAAAGACGAGACACCGTTTGTAATGGAATTGCCTCCTTACCGTCTTCCAACGCTAAAGTCCTCGTTTATCCACATGTGGTCCAAAGGGAAACAGTATCTTCAGAAGATGGGAGGTATTATTCTTGTTGCGAGTATAATCGTGTGGGCTTTGAACTATTTCCCAATTCATAATGAGATGTCGTCAACCCCCGAATTCGAGAAAGAGGAACTTTCGGGCGAAGTGGATTCAAGAGGCGACTCCTATATAGAAATGATAGGTAAATTCGTGGCGCCGGTGATGGAACCTATCGGACTGTCATGGCGTCCTACAGTAGCATTGATTGCCGGTATCCCGGCAAAGGAGATTGTGGTGTCTACTCTTGGCGTATTATATACCGGAGATGAAGAAATGTCGATCCGACCGTTGTCGGAACGTCTCACATCACCTTCACCTGTAACCGGTAAACCCGATTTTACTCCGGCATCGGCGCTTGCATTTATGGTGTTTGTTCTTCTTTACTGCCCGTGTATAGCCACCGTGACGGCGATTGTGAAGGAAACAGGATATTGGGGCTATGGTGCGTTTTCTGTTATATACAACACAGGCGTCGCCTGGGGCGTCGCCTGGATCGTTTATAAGTTGATGTTGTTGTTCTGATTATTAATTATCGTCGCGAGGATTATTATTCTCTGTCTTCGTTCTTTCCTTAACGAGTTCGGGAGTGACTTTTTCAGTGTCGGCGATATCAATAGCCTCACCGATATATTCGGCATTAGGTTCAGTAACACTCTTCTTTGCTGAATCGCATTTTTTGTTGCATTGTTCTTTCATAATCAATATTGTTTTAATTGTTAAATTTATAGTTAGAACAACGCATCAGGCGCTATGGTTCAATCATCGATCGGTAGCCGGTTCATCTGCTCTATATAATCGAGGATCTCACTCTGTCCCCGTTTATCAACGCTCGACGATTTGAAAATCGGTGGTAAGGCTTCCCACCGTTCGAGAAGCGTTGAGCAATATAATTCGATTGATTTCTTGACTGCAGTTGATGAGAGCTTATCGAGTTTTGTGAATATTATACTGAACGGAACTTCGTTTTCACCGAGCCAGTCCATGAATTCGAGGTCGATTTTCTGAGGTTTGTGTCTCACATCGACCAGAACGAAAAGATTTGTCATCTGTACGCGGTTAAGAATATAGCTCCGAATAATCTTATCGATCTCCATACGGCTGTTCTTATCGCGGCGGGCGAAACCATAACCGGGTAAACCGACTATATACCATTCTTCATTAATCTTAAAATGGTTGATAAGTAATGTCTTACCCGGGGTCGACGATGTTTTTGCGAGATCCTTACGACCGGTAAGCATATTGATAAGTGAGGATTTCCCCACATTACTGCGTCCGATGAAGGCATACTCGTGCAGGTTGTCCGACGGGCATTTGGAAACATCGGTATTGCTTATTACAAAGCGAGCTGAATTGACAATCATATTTTCGAGTCTTTAAGATCAGTCGAGATAGCGTCGGGTAAGACCTTCGTAGGCGTCAATGCGGCGATCGCGTAGGAAAGGCCACCATCTTCTGACGTTTTCCGACCGTTGTTTATCTATTTCAACAATCGTCACTGTTTCATTGTTTCCGTCGGCGCGGAAAAGAAATTCACCTTGCGGTCCGGTAACGAAACTGTTTCCCCAGAATGTGATTCCGTTGGTCTGTCCCGATGGATCGGGTTCGTGTCCCACGCGGTTGACTGATACAACGGGCAGGCCGTTAGCTATCGCATGTCCTCTTTGTATGGTCAACCATGCGTCAAGCTGTCGTTGCTGTTCTTCAGGAGTGTCACTGCTTTCAGTTCCGATTGCCGTAGGATAGATAAGGAGTTCCGCTCCTCTGAGAGCCATCAGGCGTGCGGCCTCGGGGTACCACTGATCCCAGCACACAAGCACGCCGAGACGTCCGACCGATGTGTCGATCGGCATGAAGCCGAGATCACCGGGTGTAAAATAGAATTTCTCATAGTAGGCCGGATCATCGGGAATATGCATCTTTCTGTAGATCCCGGCTATACTGCCGTCTTTTTCGAAAACGACAGCTGTGTTATGGTAGAGTCCCGGCGCTCTCTTTTCGAAAACCGACGTTACTATAACGACTTCTTTCTCACGCGCGAGCGCTGAATATAGATCGGTTGCTTCCGATGGAATCGTTATAGCGAGATCACATTTGCCGACCGATTCGGTCTGACAGAAGTATAGCGAATCATGTAACTCCTGATTAACTATAAGTTCCGCTCCGTTATCGGCAAGATTTCTTATCCGTTCGGCGAGTCGGCGTCGGTTATCGGCTATGTCAGCGGTATTGTGCTGTTGAATTATTCCTATCTTTAATTTATTGTTCATTTCAGATATTGTATTTATTCACAAAGCTACGCAAAAAATGCGTCAGACGCAAACTCATATAATAAAAGTCCGACCATTGGCCGGACTTTTATTATATGAAATCGATGATGATTTCTAATTTTGTCAAGGACGTTGCTTAAGCGTTTTTCACTTTTTCAACGATAGCCTTGAAAGCTGCGGGATTGTTGAGAGCGAGGTCAGCGAGAACTTTACGGTTGATTTCGATACCTGCTTTGTGAATGAGTCCCATCAGTTTAGAGTAGGAAAGATCTTCAAGGCGTGCAGCAGCATTGATACGCTGAATCCAGAGTGCGCGGAAGTTACGTTTTTTATCCTTACGGTCACGGTAAGCATAGGTAAGACCTTTTTCCCAAGTGTTTTTGGCAACGGTCCAAACGTTACGACGGCAACCGAAGTAACCGCGGGTGAGTTTTAAGATTTTTTTTCTGCGAGCTCTTGAAGCTACGTGGTTTACTGATCTTGGCATTTTGTTTCAGTTTTTGAATGACAGCGGCTAATGCTCTTGAGGGCTGTTCATCCGGTTAATAAAAATTTAAAAAATCACGAATTAAGATTGAAACCTGTGATGGTAAGAGAGGTTTTCTCTTATTTGAGGGCAAGTAATGCCTTCACGTTGCCTTCGTCAACTTTCGCTACAAGCGAGAAGTGGGTAAGGTTTCTTTTCTGCTTTTTGGTTTTCTTGGTCAGAATGTGACTTTTGAAAGCATGTTTTCTTTTGATTCTTCCTGATCCGGTAAGGGCGAACCTCTTTTTGGCACCGGAGTTAGTTTTAATCTTGGGCATTTTTGTTACTTTAAAATTATTAATTCGAGTTTATCTCTGTGAGATTTCTTAATGTTGGGGCGATGTCATGCTTTCTTCTTGGGAGCCAGCATGAGTATCATGCGCTTCCCTTCGAGCACTGGCATTGACTCTACCTTGCCATACTCCTCAAGGTCGTTGGCAAATCGGAGCAGTAGTACCTCGCCCTGTTCCTTGAAAAGGATGGAGCGTCCTTTGAAGAACACGTAAGCTTTGACCTTCGAGCCTTCCTGGAGGAAGCCCTGAGCGTGCTTGAGCTTGAAGTTGTAGTCGTGATCATCGGTCTGAGGTCCGAAACGGATTTCTTTTACTACTACCTTCTGTGCTTTTGCTTTTTGCTCTTTAAGGCGTTTCTTCTGTTGATAGAGGAACTTCTGATAGTCAAGAATCTTGCACACCGGCGGCTCGGCCGTGGGGGAGATTTCGATCAGGTCGAGCTCCTGCTCCTCGGCTATGCGAAGTGCTTCGTCGATGGGGTAAATACCAGGGGTGACGTTGTCACCTACGAGGCGTACCTCACGTGCGCGTATGCGTTCATTGATTACATACGGGTCTTTGGAGTTGTCGCGTTGGCCGGGACGGCGTTGCTGCTGTTGTGGTTTTGGGGCTCCGGCGCTCTTCATCGGAGGCTTGGGCCCGAAATGCATCGGTTTTTTCTGCATTCAGTAGATTATTGATTTATCATTTGGTTGACCTCGTCAGTCAATTTCTGGGCAAAGGTAGCAATTTTCATCGTACCTTGGTCTCCTTCTCCTTGTTTTCTTACAGAAACTTCACCATTTTCGGCTTCTTTTTCACCTACGATGAGCAGATAGGGTATGCGTTTGAGCTCGTTGTCGCGTATTTTGCGTCCGATTTTCTCATTTCGGTCATCGACTATGGTGCGCACATCGGCGATGTTGAGCTCGCGGGCCACCTGATGGGCGTAGTCGTTGAACTTTTCGCTGATGGGGAGCACAACGGCCTGGTCGGGAGTGAGCCACAGGGGGAATTTACCTGCTGTGTGCTCAAGGAGCACGGCCACAAAGCGCTCAAGCGATCCGAAGGGTGCGCGGTGTATCATCACCGGGCGGTGCTTCTGGTTGTCTGAGCCGGTGTATTCCAGCTGGAAGCGCTCGGGCAGATTGTAATCCACCTGTATAGTGCCTAACTGCCAACGACGTCCGAGGGCATCCTTCACCATGAAGTCGAGTTTGGGGCCGTAGAATGCTGCCTCGCCAAGCTCGGTGCGGGCTTTGATTCCTTTCTCCTGGCAAGCTTCGATGATGGCATTCTCAGCGAGGTGCCAGTTCTCGTCCGAACCGATGTATTTCTCCTTGTTGTTGGGGTCGCGGAGCGATATCTGTGCCTCGTAATTTTCGAAGTTCAGAGTCTTGAAGATGTATAGTATGATGTCCATCACCTTTAGGAACTCATCTTTGATCTGCTCGGGGGCGCAGAAAAGGTGGGCGTCATCCTGCGTAAATCCGCGTACGCGTGTGAGTCCATGGAGCTCGCCCGACTGCTCATAGCGGTATACCGTGCCAAATTCGGCAAGGCGAAGTGGCAGGTCGCGGTAGCTGCGCGGTGATGCTTTGAAGATTTCGCAGTGGTGGGGGCAGTTCATCGGTTTGAGCATGTACTCCT
>CAZHHF010000081.1:2171-8603 GCA_964531905.1 uncultured Bacteroides sp. | reverse complement strand
GAATACAATATATTGATTATCAAGCGATAATAAGCGGACGGACGAGCCTTGCGTCCCTACTTTTCGGATGAAAAAATGAGGTAGTTAACCCTTATTTTAATCGCATAGCTAAGCATCATCTACCGACGTTCCGTCAATATCGGCTATCCGTTGCCTGAGTTTATCGCAATCGTCGGCCCTGACCTCTACTGTCATCGAGCATGAATTATCAAACGTCTGGCTGACAATCTTCAGGTCGGCCGATTTAACGAGCCGCATCACGTCGTTCATTGCAAGATAAGGAAATGTAAACGAAACGGTCGACATTTCATGACGCTCCTCGATCACTCCGGCTTCGATAGCCTCGCGCGCAGCCTCACGGTAAGCCACTATCAGGCCCGACGTGCCGAGCTTGATGCCGCCGAAGTATCTCACCACCACAATGACTACATTGGTGATTCCGAAAGAATTGATCTGCCCTAAAATCGGTTTGCCTGCCGTACCCGAAGGCTCGCCGTTGTCATTGCTCTGGAAAGTAAGCCGGTCGGCTCCGAGCATGTAGGCCCAGCACACGTGGCGGGCATCATAATACTCTTTCTGATAACGGGCAATAACATCCTTTGCTTCGTCGACCGACGAAACCGGAACGGCAAAAGCCATGAACTTACTCATCTTTTCCCGGTAGACACCCTCGCTGGGAGCAACCAGAGTTTTATACGTATCACCCATATTCAGCTGCAAAGTTAGGTAATATTAACCTGAAACCACCCGGTTTTTCAACTTTAACTTTTGTTAATTGAAAATAGTTTGTCTTTGATTATCACCAAAATAAAGTGTTAAATCCCGATTAATTACGACTAATCCACTCGTTTTTTCAGTAACATTTTTTCGTCGGACCGCCTTTTACGGCCTTTAATTTTGCACCGCAATCGATCATAAACCATTTAAAAACAACTCTATGGAAAACAAACCACAATCCACCGATGAAACCGGAAAGGAAACCGCTGTTGAAACTGCCGCGCCGGTAACTTATTCCCAGGACGAAGTCGATATCCTGGTAGGACTGGCCGAACAGCAGGGTTATCTCAGGTGCCGTAATGAAATGGCCGCCAGGGAACTTGAGAAACCGGCGCTCGGCGACACTCCTGCCCTACCCGCGCCCGAAACCGAGCCATTGAAAACTGAAACCCTCATCCTCAACCGTTCGCGACGTAGCATCTGGAACCTCTGAAAGTTACCTCCGGAGAGTTTAATTAAACTTTATTTATCAACTATTTAACCTTTATTCAAATGACAACTATCGAAACCGTATCAAAACAGTCACCTGAACTCTTAGTAAATGAAATCGACAAACGAATAGTCAAAGTGCGTCCTATGTCGACACCGCTTGACCAGATCTCACGATGGGGCGGCGCACGGCACTCAGGAAGTATGATCGTAGATTATTACTCGGTCGACACCAAACCGATGACGGCGGTACTCAAGAAAACCGGTGCTGTCGACTCCGACGATATAGACCTGAACTCCGATTACATTCCCGCCTCTCTCAAAACCGACAACAACCGTATTTTTCAGCCTACTGATACCATTCTTGTGCCGTCGGTTACGGTAAATGATAAAAATGAGGCGCTGATACTCTATGTCTACGGAATCAGCGAGTCTAACGGCGATGTATTCGTCATTGCTGTCAACAATCGTGAAAGCGATGGAAAATACCGTATTCCTGCCGCACTTAAATCGGGAGCTGAACTCGTTAGAATGGGACGCGCAGCAACTGAACTTGATGTGCAGACACCACAGTTCGAGAGTATCCCGGTTAAAACGTCCAACTACTGTCAGATATTCAAGACCCAGATCGAGCAGTCAACGATGTTACGGCTGGCCAACAAGGAAGTAGGCTGGGATTTCAACGATCAGGAGGAAGCTGCCATCATCGACATGCGACTCGGAATGGAGAAATCGTTCCTATTCGGCACTAAATGCCGCTTCACCGACCCTATCAAGCGCGATGAGGTGATGCTAACCGGAGGTATTTGGAACCAGACCTCTAATGAATGGACCTATCCTAATGAAAAAGGTTTTACTAAGGAAGCGATTGTGGGTCTCATGCGTCAGGCTTTCACTAAAAACGCCGGTTCGTCGCGAAAGATTCTTATCGGAGGTAGCGAGTTGCTCGAATGTATTCAGCATCTTGTAACAAGTCAGAAATTCCTGTCGTCGCATGAAACGATTACCAAATGGGGAATCTCGTTCACTGATCTGGTTACAAAATTCGGTACTCTCTACGTTGTCCTCTCTGAAACATTCGACCAGTGCGGCCGTCCGGGCGACGGAATGATCATCGATCCCGAGTACATCACGAAGTATTGCCACATACCGTTCAACACCGAGAAACTCGACTTGCGTAGCTCGGGTGTGCGTAACACTGAAGCGCTTGTACTCACCGAAGCAAGCTGCCTGGTTCTCCGATACCCGCAGGCCCACATGAGAATTGTCAGAACTGAAACCCCTGCTGCCGAAGCCTGACAATGAGCTACACCCGTCATGAACTGTTACAGCAATGGATGCTGAGAAAGTACATGATCCCCCTCCGAACCGACTGCACAGTCAGTCGGGTGGAGGACGGGGATGCCCATGTGGAACTGGCAGCCATTGAGATGGAGGACTGGTATAACAGTCTGCTCGATAACGGCGACCCTGCGATGATCGAACCTGTCGATATTTCGTCGGAAACAACATCGGTATATCATCAGGCACAGCGGATGCTCGAAATCACGCTACCTGCAAGGTGCCGGCGCGTGATTGAGATATCGGTTGCAAGTGCTTCGGCTCCGGTAAGCCCTGTAAACCCCGCTTCGGCTATCGCAATTCTACAGAAATCGCCCTATTCATGCGGTGGTGTTAACTCACCGGTAGCTGTGGCAACCAGGCAGAAACTCATGCTGTATGCGTCGGGCGAAAACGGGGAGCCGCCTGTTCCGGTAAGCATCATGGCCGCTGTTGAACCCGGCGAGGATGGGATCTACCGGGTCACGCCGGCTGCTCTCTCTACGATTCCAAAAGACATTATTTAAGATTTAACAGATGGAGATTTTAAAAACCGCCTACGATACATGGCTCAATGGAGCCGAATTCCGTAAACGACGGACAAGGCTTAAGAATTTTACCTACGGGCGCCAGTGGGACGACCTTGTGATTCATCCGGTTACTGATGAACCTATCTCGGAATTCGATGCTGTTGTTCGGGAAACCGGTCACGCACCGCTGACCAATAATCTTATAAGGCGTCTTGTCAAAACCGTTGTCGGACACTATCGCAACACAAGAACTGAGCGAAGTCGCGGCCGCAGTGAGGATACTGTCAGGCTTTATGAACTCAACCGGCTCGAGGAACTTGATTGCCGCCTGCTCGAGGAGTTTCTGATCTCAGGGTGTGCAGTGCAGCGTATAAGCCGTGAATGTCGTTCACGGGGACAAATTGAAACTTTTGTCGATAATGTGTCGCCCGATGATTTTTTCATAAACTCTGTGCGCGATCCGCGCGGATGGGACACGCGGCTGATAGGTATGCTTCACGATATGTCGGTTCAGGAGGTAGCGATGCGTTTCGCCCACGGCGATCCTGAACGCGTGGAGCAGTTCCGTAAAATCTACGATTACGACAGTAACCGTGAACTGTTGTTCCCCAAATCGGTAGCGCTCGGAAGTGAACCTATGGCCGAAAATTTCTTCGTCTCTCCAACCGGGCGTTGCAGGGTAATAGAAGTGTGGACACTTGACAGCGTGGAGATCATCAGGTGTCACGACCATGCCGACGGACGCTATTTTGAACTGCCGGCCTCGAACTACCCTTCGGTTAAGAAAGATATTGAACGCAGGCGAAAAAAGAATCTGCCGCCGCTGGAGATACGCTGGGAGATCATAACTCGCTGGGTGGGACGGTGGTACGCACCCGACGGCACTCTCCTCGACAGTCACGTGTCTGCCTCACCCGATGCACTCCATCCGTTTGTAGTGAAGCTTTATCCGTTGACCGATGGTGAGATTCACTCGTTCGTGGAGGATATCGTGGGTCAGCAACAGCAGATAAACCGCCTGATAACGCTTATCGATCATATTATGTCGACATCGGCAAAAGGATTGCTCCTTTTCCCGGCGAGATCGAAGCCCGATTCGGTGACGTGGGAGGATATTTCCGAGCGCTGGGGACGATGTGGAGGAGTTATTCCTTACAATGCGATGGTAGGTATGCCGCCACCTACCCAGATCACATCATCGGGACTCGATGCAGGAGCCACAGGACTGCTTGAAATTCAGATGAAAATGATCAACGATGTTTCGGGAGTGGGTGATATGCTCATGGGAAACGACACAAAGTCGGGGATAAGTGCGGAGCGCTACGAGAGTCAGTTGCGTAATGCCGTCAGTGCCATAACCGATATTCTGGAATCGTTCAACGACATGATTGACACACGCGATAAAAAAATAAAGGATGCCTGAAATTTTTTTATACCTGTGCAGGTATTTTACCCATGTGTGATTGTAAATTTGCCAACAAATCAATAATCGTTAATACTCTTCCTTACTTTATCACGGTTTAAATTATGAAACAGATCACAATAAGAAGAAACGCCGATTTTATCAGTCTATGTAACAATCTCACTCTGAAATCCGTGTTCAGTTATCCGCTTATATCCACCGATGATGTTATTGAGGCCGCCACGCGGCATGAGGCTCCGCGCTACTATGTCGATCTCGATAACGCCCATCAGGTTCTGAACCGTATGCTCGGCTCACGTATAAGTTTCTCACCCGATCCGTCCGATTCGCTCAGGATGCGAATGTGGAAAGAGATTCTCGCTAAGCTGATCCGCATCAGGGGTGTGAATGGCAACAAGGTGATCCGCTCGCGCCTCGCCTACCTGCTTGCTGTTGCACGGGCATCATCGTTTTTCATTTCTCCATCGTATGCCCGAAATCTTTACTATGAGACCAAATACGCCGCCCCTTGCGGTAAATGGAGTAATAAATACCATATTCGCCATCATAAGACAACATGAATGACAAATCTTTAATCCACCATCTTCAATGAATCTTTCGGTAAATTCAATTCTCAAGAAAATATATGCTGCCTCGGCGATGAGGAGTTTTATGTCGCAGGGTGATAAACAGCAGATTCTCCCTATCCTGACGCCCGACAATTCTCTCGCTCTGCGTTCGCTGATTGACGATGCTGTATCCTACACCGTGATAAGTCTCGCGCCACGGATCACGGCAGTGAAGCGGTCCGACGATAATGACATAATCACACTTTCGATCGGTGTTCCCATAGGTCTCGATCGGCTCGATGCGTTTGAAACGGCGGTGGCCGATCAGACACTGTCGCTGATCTTCTCGGGCATCGATCAGCAATTCTCGCGTAGCCGCAGCGACACGGCCGACCGTATTATCGGCTCATTGGCAGCCGCTATCGATTCGGCTTCGCTTTCCGGGGCCGGATCAAGGCAGGTCGTTCCCCACCGTTTCTGACGAGCCGAGTCGCTCGAGAATCTCACGCAGTTCGGTGTCGGTAGCTGTCAGACGTCGGCGACATTCCGCGATCAGAACGGTTGCCCTGCGCGTCATTTCGGTCAGACGGTCGATATCACATTCATCGCCCTGCATGCTCTTGAGGATCGATTCCAGTTCGGCGACCGCTTCGGTATATTTCATTTTACTTAAATCCTTTTTCATAATCTTCACATGATAACACTTGTTATTTTACCATCGGCAAAAACTGTTTCAATCAGGTCACCTGCTCCGGCTTCGCCGGCCGAAGTCAGTGCGTGTCCCGAAACACGGCGGGTGATCGTGTAACCGCGTTTCAGGGTCGATTCGGGAGAATATGCCTCCACAAGACGCTCCAGCTGTTCCATACGTGTAAGCTCGGCGGAGATGCTGCGCAGCGATTCGGTTTCTATCATCCGGCTGATAGTGTCGAGATCTGACCGGTGCCGGTCCATGATCCTGGCGGCGACTACGGGTATAAGACTCTCGGTACGTTCCAGCTGATGACGATATCCTGAGATTATATCTGACGCACGACGTGCTATCTCGTTGCCGAGGTCGGTCACGCGCCATAAAGCATTACTGCCGTACTCGATAAGTTGTTCGGCCGCTGCCGTAGGCGTTTTGACACGCATGTTGGCAACATAATCGAGAAGAGTGACATCACGCTCGTGTCCTATCCCGATGATCACGGGAATCGGAAACTGGGCGATGCACTCGGCAAGATAATAATCATCGAAACATGCAAGATCGTCAGAGGCTCCTCCTCCTCTGATAATCACCACACAATCCCAATTCTCTTCTTCGGAAGCGATCTGATCGAGTGAGTCAATGATTGACTGCGCCGATTTCACACCCTGCATCGTTGCGGGAAAAAGACGGGTCGTGAACCTGAGAGAATAGGAG
>CAZHHF010000081.1:0-2161 GCA_964531905.1 uncultured Bacteroides sp. | reverse complement strand
TAGAATATAACTGATGGATAAAATCGCCGTAGCCGGCAGCCCCACGGGCTGAAATCACAGCGATACGGTTACACACCGCCGGCCATTCAAGCGACCGGTTCATATCTATCACTCCCGCTTCAGTCAGTCGGGTTATCATCTCACGGCGTCGGCGAACCATGTCGCCTACAGTAAACTCTCCGTTGATTCCGGTAATTACGAGCGAAAGGCCGAACACCGGATGATACGACACCGAGGCAAGAACCATTACCTTGATACCCGGGCCGAGTTGCTGTCCCGTGGAGATGAGAAATTCCGAACCTATACGGTAGAAGTTGTTGGCCCAGATCACGCCGCGCGTCCGCGCAACCGTTCGGCTTCCGTCGGCCGACTTCTCCACCAGGTCCATGTAGCAGTGGCCGCCGCGAACCGAAAAATCGCTTATCTCGGCTGTCACCCACACCTCGGAGGTCTCGGCTGTCTGAACAAGCCGCCCTACCCTTGAGTTAAGCTCAAGGAGAGTGATCGCATTGGAGGTGGAACAGGTAGCCATTACTTGATCCTGACCATTTTACGACCGTTCCACTTATATCGCAGTTCGCTCTTGAGCGACGATTTGACCTTATTGTAATCT
Source organism: uncultured Bacteroides sp. (assembly GCA_964531905.1). GTDB lineage: Bacteria > Bacteroidota > Bacteroidia > Bacteroidales > Muribaculaceae > CAJUPY01. Next base: position 1,548 of record CAZHHF010000081.1, on the reverse strand, counting down.
TCCTCGGGAAGATAATCCTTGAAACTGGCACGGAGGGTCAGAATATGGGTTGACGGGTCATAACTGTATTCGGCCATCACAAATGGAACCATATTCTCGATATCATCCTGAGCGATGTCCGGTTTGGCGACTATCCAGTCCTTCAGGGAAGGTTCGCTGAAGAGTGCGGCGTTAAGTTTTTTCCAGTCGGTGGAATAGAACGAGATATATCCGTCGGTGGCGGGAGTAGCAAGGTTGGAAGTCACTATCATTACTGTGTCGCGTCCCATCTTGTCGAGCGAGATGGATGTCAACGACACCTTCTCTCCTATCTCCTCTACGGTTATCTTGTCGGGGGTAAGTTCAAGGATACGCGTTTTGCCACCTAAAACGTTGTCGCTCTCGCGGTCCATGCCGCTGTTGAAGTAATCAACCATATCCATCCTCTTCATCTTCGTTACCAGAGGAAATCGGGCTGCGGGAGCGTTGATGAACGCCTCCGATGCGGTCATACCGCCATTGTCGGCATCCTTGCCGGCCATAAGCGGGGCGATAAGTGACAATATCAGTGTGTAGATCAGTGAAGTCATACGGTATCGGGTCTATCGTTTTGATTTTTTTGCAAGACGGCGACGGGCGGCATAACCGTTACTTTGTGAACTGCCGTCACGGTTATCTTTCGATCGCGATTTTCGTGATGCCGCGCGTGCGTAATCTTTGTCGGGCTGCGCTATCTCGCAGTAGATCCGTTTGCCCATGAAATCGCTGCCCGTGAGGGCGTCGACAACGCGACGGCCATCCTTAGCGCCGACGTCGAAGAGTGAGTAGCCGGGCATGAGGTCGATACGGCCAACGTCGACACGCGGTCCCTGGACCTCCTTGTTGAGCATCTCTATGAGATTGCCGGCATAGAATCCGTCGTTCTTGCCCACGTTGACGTAGATACGTTCCATCCCTTTCTCAGCCGTACGGCGGTCTTTTTCTTTCTCGTTGCGTGGCTGACGGCTCTCCTTTTTCTGTTTGGAGGGTTTCTCGTCGATGAAATCTATTTCGGGGGCATCCTTGTAGTAGTCGAGCAGTCGGTGGAACTCGAGCGAGAGAACGCGCTTTATAAGGTCTTCGTTGGAAAGCCATCCGAGTTTCTTGACTACGCCCGGAACGTATTTTTCCATCTCGGCGTCGTCGACCGAAGTTTTCTCGATTCTGTCGGCCAGACTGTAAAGCTGTTTCTCGATGATCTGCTGAGGTGACGGCACATCCTTGCGCTCGAATTTCTTGCCGATGATCTTTTCGATCTCTCTCATGCGGCCTTTCTCGCGCGAGTGGATGATAGCTACCGACACGCCGGTTTTGCCGGCTCGGCCTGTACGGCCCGATCGGTGGGTGTAGACGGCGGTGTCCTCGGGGAGTCCGTAATTGATCACGTGGGTAAGATCGTCCACGTCGAGTCCGCGTGCGGCCACGTCGGTGGCCACGAGGATCTTTATCACGCGGTCGCGGAATTTCTTCATCACGATGTCGCGCTGCTGCTGCGACAGGTCGCCGTGGAGCGCGTCGGCGTTGTAGCCG
>CAZHHF010000080.1:0-8684 GCA_964531905.1 uncultured Bacteroides sp. | reverse complement strand
TGATGCAACATTCATGAAAAGATTTATTCTGCTTTCAGTCGCGTCGATAATCGGCCTACTTGCTTTCGGTTACACTGCCGTCAGCTTCAGGCTTAATGACTCGGCTATCTATCCCGCAACTGTGCGCGATGTTACGGTCACCGTTCCCGACTCATACCGGTCAGGGATGCCCGCCTGTGTATATGTCGGTCTCGACGGAATTCTTTGCAATGCTCCCGAAGTGATTGACTCACTGATAGCATCGGGAGAAATGCCGGTCACTATCGGTGTTTTCATTCAGCCCGGAACCGTCATGAATAATTCAGGCGACGTCATCAGATATAACAGGAGTAATGAATTTGACGCTACCAATGCCACATTCGCGCGTTTTCTTGAAGAAGAGATCTTCCCCGAGGTAGAGAATCTCATCCTTCCCGACGGGCGGCGTATCCAATTATCGAAGAATCCCGATGACCGCATGATATTTGGACTTAGCAGCGGCGGTATAGCGGCCTTTTCGGCTGCATGGTTCAGGCCCGATATGTTTCACCGTGTGTTCAGCGGATGCGGCACCTTTGTTCCGATGCGCGGAGGAAACGATCTGCAGGCACTTGTAAGGAAAAATGAGCCGAAACCTTTGCGAGTGTTCCTTCAGGACGGTTTCAGCGACACATGGAATCCGCTGTTCGGTAGCTGGTTTGAAGCAAACACACTTCTTGCATCGGCACTTGCGTTTGCCGGTTACGACTGTGGGTTCGACTGGCGCGAAGGAGGGCATAGTGTCAGAAGGGCAACCGAGATATTTCCCGATGTTATGCGGTGGATGTGGCGCGATTATCCACGACCGGTCACTGCCGGAGAAACCGGAAACGACATACTCATCAGTCTTCTTGACCAAGCTTCGGAGTGGATTCCCGATGAACCATTAGAATTGTCGCGGAAGCCGGTTGCAACTTATCCCGACGGGAGCTTGCGAGTGCAGCCGCGCGAAGGAGATAACTGCCTGTGGCAATATATAATAGGTGACGATGGAAACCCATCGGCTGCCGAGCGATTCTATTGGTTACATTCTCCCGATAACTCACAGCTCGGAATAGGGGGCATGACGTTTGATGCCGACGGAAATTTATGGGTACTGACTGATGCCGGTCTCCAGATATGCGATCAAAATGGACGCGTGCGGGCGATCCTCGATCTGCCGTCGGGCTTTAAACCTGTCAGCAGCGACATTCAAGTCAGCGACTCTATTGTCAGGGTGGATGGATTTGTGCGTCGGCTTGGAGTCAAAGCGGCTGTTCCGGGATGCCGTCCCCTGTCTCAAGGGCAAGGTTAAAAGTTAAATTGCAGTTTGGTTAAAAATGTTAATATTGTAAATTAAAATTGTTAAAATTAGGTAGAATAAAATATTATTAGGTACATTTGCCAATAAAGTAATTTATTAACGGTCATCAGTGCTGAAAAAGATCAGTTCTTTACCGATCATTGCAGATTTGAATCATTATCTATATAAATTAAATTGCTTATGAAAAAAATTTTTACAATTCTTCTTGCTTCAACGCTTGCAGTTCCGGCGTTTGCGGCTAAAGTAAAAGTCAATCTTTACGAAGCTAAGGTTGATGTTATTGCCGGCACAAATGTATATTCTCCGGTAAAGAGTGAAACTCCCTACACCTACGTTCAAGAGGTTAGCTACGATGAAGCTACCGATAGCTACGTGATCAACGACTTCCTCGGTTACAAGAAATTTAATTTCACGTTTAAAGTAGAAAATCCTGCTACTCCTGAATCTTTCGCTCCCGATCGTAAATTGGTTGTTGTTAAATCAAAATATGGTTCGGCAGATAATCCTTCGAATCTTACCGAGCGCGAAGACTATACTTGGACTTCTATTGATAACTCTCAGTTTAGTTCTTATTTCCTTGAAGATTATCCGGCAGGTATGGGTGTTCGTATGGGGCCGCGTACTAATTCTGTATATCGTTTTAGAGAAGAATACCGTTCAGCTCCGTTTACCGGTAATGGCCCTGATAGAAAGATAGCTCAGCCATATTTCTATCATAATAATGATGACAAAGATCCTCGTTTGGAGAGAACTCATGCTCTTGTTGACGGTGATAACTACACAGTAAATATGTTCGCTTTCATATATGGCGGAGATTACTTAGTTAACGGTGAATGGGAATGGAGAGAGAAAGATGCCTCTGAAGCAGAACAAGAGAATCTTGATTATTATGACTGGAATCGCCCCATGTATCTTACTTTAGAGTTTGGTAAAGGACTCCAGGGTGGTGATATCCAGGAAGATCCGGAACCATCAGAAGGTACTCACACCTTCAGCCTTTACACGATGGTATCAGATTTCTATACAACTTCAAGTACAGGTACCTCTCAGTTCAAATTTAATAAACCGGGTGAGAAGTTAGGTTCAGCCAAAGGTAATATCACCAGCGTAGAAGAAGACGGTGTAACTACTTACACAATCGAAAATCTCTTTGGTTATTCAAACGGTGACTTTATCTTCCAGGTAAATCCTAAAGATATGGGACACTATAATAACAGTGGTAGCACGCTTAAAAATCCTATTGTAGACCTCGTCGGTGAGGATCGTAAACAGATCATCCAGACATTCATCAAACCAGCTTTCACAACTACTCTCGGTGAATTATCTACAAGATGGTATCCCAATATCCAAAATACATGGTATCTCTTCGGAGAAGACTCTCAGACAGTAACAGAAGTATATACTGCTCAGAACATCGTTCCTGCTTCTGTTCCCAATGAAGCAGCTTACCGCACATTCGCTTTCACAGGTGGTGATACCGATTATATGTTCCTTAACCCGGTTATCCAAATTAACACAGCTACCAATGTATCCGGTAACGGTGGTACTCCTCAGACTTGTGTAAGAGAAAAAACATACTTCTTGGAAAAAGATGGAACAAAAGCTCTCTACCTTGCTATCCGTCCGTCGGCAACTCTCACTAAAGCAGCCGGTGCTTCAGAGTGGACACTCGATGAAGACAACAACATCACCTACTATGTAGTATGTAACATTGAAGGAGATGCTGATGCCGGTGTAGCCGAAATTGAAATCGACGAAAACGCACCTGTAGAATACTACAACCTCCAGGGTATCCGCGTTGAAAACCCGACTGCCGGTCTCTACATCCGTCGTCAGGGCAAAAACGTACAGAAAATCGTTATCCGCTAATCATACGGATCTCTAACCATATCGCAGGCCGCGCCATCAGGTGCGGCCTGTGTTGCGTTTATAGGTATTTGTCTGAAAAGTAGGGCTGTTTCGTGGAACAGCCGGGTTCAATGGGGATCCTTCGTTCATTATAATGGGATATTAAAAGCATGCGGTGGCTGCTCCACGAAGCAGCCCTACAATCTGTTGATGATCAATCAATTGTGGTTTGTATATAAGGTGTTTGGTTGAAAAGTAGGGCTGTTTCGTGGAACAGCCGTGTCCAATGGGGATCATTCGTTCATTATGATGGGATATTAAAAGCATGCGGTGGCTGCTCCACGAAGCAGCCCTACAATTTGGTTTTCAGCATAGATAAATTAATTTTTATTTGCATTTGATGAAAAAAGTTTTGTATATTTGCGAAATACTATCCATTTATTTAATTAATCATTAAACCATTATGAAAAAATTTCTACTATCATTAGCATTGGCCGTGGGATTAGTCTCACATGCTGCGGCCGAGACTAAGACGGTTACGGTTGATTTCATGGATGGACGCTATCTCGAAGGAGAAGTCCTAAGTGCAGCGCCCATAGCATTGAATGATTACGTTACCGTCAATTTTGAGCAAGGAAGCGGTAAGTCGAGTCCTACCTATAATGCCACTAAAGGCGTTCCTTTTATTGCATATAATGTCCTTAGCATCAAGAGTGAAGGTGAAGCTAAAATCACCGGTCTGGAATTTGTATTTACAGAAAGTACATATTCTGGCAATTTCTTCCTCGAAGGTGGAATCGGTAAGGGAGCAATAGCTGCTGACAAACTCTCATATACTTGGGAAACCGGTGATGATGGTCCGCAGAGCGAAGTTAAATTTTCGCAAACTGGAAATATGACACGTTCTATTACTTATATTAAATCTATTAAAGTTACTTATGAGATCCCAGGTGGTGGCGAAGATCCTGAACCTGAACCCGAACCTGATCCCGCAGATGACGGCAGTTGCACTATCGACTTCAATAATGGTTCATATACAGCCGGTCAGGCTCTTACTGAAATTAAAATAAATGATTATATTTCAGTAGTTTTTGAACAGGGTAATGGCGCAGCCGCTCCTGACTACACTGATGGCATCGGAGCAACTCTTTACTCTAACACATATTATACTATTAAAGCCGCAGACGGCGTAGTTCTTAAATCTGTAAAGAATTACTACGGCAGCAATGCAGGCGCAGCAGCTAAGAGTTATTTCGGAGCGAAAGCACCTTTTGAAGGCAATGCTGATAACACTCCCTCAGATTACTATGGTTGGACCGAAGATCCTGAAAAGCCTGTAAACTCTGTTTCTTTCAATTATGGGAGATCTTCCGGATCAATCACTATTGCAAAGATTGATATTGAATATGAAGTGATCGGTGGCGGTGAAGAACCCGATCCCGCTGATGACGGAACTTGCACTATCGACTTCAATGATGGTTCATATACAGCCGGTCAGGCTCTTACTGAAATTAAAATAAATGATTATATTTCAGTAGTTTTTGAACAGGGTAATGGCGCAGCCGCTCCTGACTACACTGATGGCATCGGAGCAACTCTTTACTCTAACACATATTATACTATTAAAGCCGCAGACGGCGTAGTTCTTAAATCTGTAAAGAATTACTACGGCAGCAATGCAGGCGCAGCAGCTAAGAGTTATTTCGGAGCGAAAGCACCTTTTGAAGGCAATGCTGATAACACTCCCTCAGATTACTATGGTTGGACCGAAGATCCTGAAAAGCCTGTAAACTCTGTTTCTTTCAATTATGGGAGATCTTCCGGATCAATCACTATTGCAAAGATTGATATTGAATATGAAGTGATCGGTGGCGGTGAAGAACCTGATGATCCCGATCCCGCTAACGACCGCGAACAGATCAAAGTTACATATAACTTCAATGGCGGTCAGTTCCTGACAGGCGAAAGACTCGAACCGTTATCACCGTTAAAAGTTGATGATAACATCTCTCTCACTGTAAAAGCAAATCCTGCTTATCTTACATATTATCCCGAATATGTATCTGATTCTACTGTAAAAGGCGCTAAACTTAAAAGATATAATCAGCTCTACGTTGAAGGTAAAGAAGGTGCCGATGTTCAGATCGAATCTATCGAAATCATCTTTGACGCATATACTTCTAACACTAACTTCAATTACTTCACAATGTATGGAGCAATTGCAGGAAGTACATTCGAAGGTGATGTAGCTACCAAGATAAAAGTATGGAACCAGGCCGATGCAGAACCTGTTGATCATGTTTACTTCCAGCAGGGAGGTAATGGTACAACCGCCGGCTACATCCAGGCTCTCAACATCACTTATTCTATTCCTAAAGCAGCAGAACCCGATCCTACCATCGTTACCGCTACTTTCAATGACGAAAGCTACGCTAACCAGGAAAAACCCGGAATCGTGAAAGTTGGTGAAGGAATCAAGATCGATTTCAACAACGACGGTAACACTGCATATCCTACCCAGTACAAGAGCAGCGATAAGGCTCTCAATCTCTATCCCGGAAACGGTTTAACTGTTAAGGGTGCTGAAGGTAACACCATCAAATCTATCACTGTTAAATTTGCTGCTGCTTCCGGCACCGGAACCGGTACAGGAACCGGCACTGGTACAGGTACAGGAACTGGAACAGGTACAGGCACTGGCACCGGAATGCCTACCGCTGACTACAACGAAGACTTCGCTCTCGCTGAAGGCCAGCCCGGTGAATACAGCTACGTTAAGTACACCGGAACATGGACCGGCAAAGCCAACGAAGTTACTTTCGTTCAGAACCCGCGCACAGGTACTACCCGCAACATCGCCAAGATCCAGGAAATCATCGTTGAATATGTTGGCGAAGGCGTATTTGAAACTCCGACCGTAAGCGATATCGCTGCGTTTGTTGAAAAAGCTGAAACTAAGGAAGCCGTTGTTGTCAACAGCGATGCAACTGCAGTTTACCAGAACGCTGAAGGAACTGTTCTCTACATCAAGGATAACTCAGGATGGCTCCTCGTTGAAGGTGCTACCGGTCAGACCTACGCTAACGGTGACGTGATCCCCGCAGGTTATGCAGGTCTCTATCAGGCTGCATCGGAAACCACTCCTGCTCTCGTTTCTCCCGCCGACTTCGCCGCTTCTACCGGTAACGACGGTGAGGTTGAAGCTACCGCAGTTACTCTCGCCGATGTTGCAGCTCAGCCTGTCAACTCATATATCGCTATCAGCGAAGCTCAGATCGTTAAGAACGGATCTTACTACGAACTTACCGACGGCACCACAAACGTTGTTCTCTTCGACAAGGGTCTCGTAACACTTGATGAAGCTGCGCTCAGCAACGTGAAAGGTTTCGTTTACAGCAATAAAGGAACCGTTCAGATCGTTCCCGTTGAAATCGAAACTATCGCACTCCACAAAGTTACAGTTGACTTCAACGACGGAAGCTATGCCAACAATGACAAACCCGAAATTGTTAAGGCAGGCAACAGCATCAAGATCGACTTCAACAACGAAGGAAATCCGACAAATGATACCCGTTACTGGGCAAGTGACAAAGCTCTCCGCCTCTATCAGGGCAACAGCCTCACTGTTTACGGTGCTGAGGATATCGACATCCGCTCTATCACCGTTAAATTCGCCGCTACTACCGGAACCGGCACAGGAACTGGCACAGGTACTGGCACAGGTACAGGCACAGGTACAGGTACAGGCACAATGCCCGTAGCTGACTACAACGAAAACTTCGTTCTCGGTGCAGATCAGCCCGGTGAATACACCTACGTTAAGTACACCGGAACTTGGAACGGTAAAGCCAACGATGTTACTTTCGTTCAGAAAGAGATCACCGGAACTACCCGCAACTTCGCCAAGATCCAGGAGATCATCATCGAATATACCGGTGACGGCGTATTTGAAACTCCTTCAGTTGCCGATATCGCTGAATTCATCGCAAACGCTCCTGTTCGCGAAGCTGTAGCAGTTGAATCAGCAGCAACCGCAGTTTACCAGAATGGTGAATATCTCTTCATCAAGGATAACACCGGATGGCTCGAAGTGAACGGTGCAGTTGGTCAGACCTACTCTAACGGTAGCGTTATCCCCGCAGGCTACGAAGGTATCTACGCTGACGGTAACGTGATGATCAAACCAGCTAACTTCGCCGCTTCAACCGACATGGAAGAGGCAGTTGAACCCGAAACCATCGCTCTCGCCGACCTCGACAAACAGGCTCTCAACTCTTATGTCAAGATCGAAGGTGTTAAACTCGTTGCAGGATCTCAGGTATTCACTGTAACCGACGGAACAGTTGAATTCATGGTTCGTAACCTCGGCTTCACCACTCTGAGCGCAGGTGACTTCACTATCACCGGCTTCGTAAGCAAGGTTTACAATGCAATCCAGCTCACTCCGGTAAGCGTTGAAGTTTACGACGGCATCAGCGAAATCAACAGCGATGAAGCTCCCGTTGAATACTACAACCTCCAGGGTATCCGCGTTATCAACCCGCAGACCGGTATCTATATCCGTCGTCAGGGTGATAAAGTTGAAAAAGTCGCTATCAAATAACATCACTTTTTCATAAACAGGTTATGGCCGCGCTGCAAAGTGCGGCCATAATTTTTTTGTAATGCCAACGTGTTGATGAGCAGTGGACGCGTGTACCTATACCCGGGTGAGTGTCATTGGACCCGGCTGCTCCGTGGAGCAGCCCTACTTTTCCGTCGTTTTATCCGGGAGCGTCGGAGACGCGTGATATATACAACCCCACGTGAAACGTGGGGTGTTGATAATCAAGGATATAGCGCTTCGGAGATGCGCCACATCTCATAGGGTTGGGCATCTTCGAAGCCCTTTTTTTGGTAAGTATCCATCCCCAGGTTTCGCTTCGCTTCACCAGGGGTTGTGTATGTCGCGCGTCTCCGACGCTATTTCACGGCCCGTGTGTCCGCAGCCAGCACATTGTTCTTCACGATTATTAGGTTGTTTTTGGAATTTTACTTAAATTTGTCACGCTATCACTTATCACATGAAACAATATCTCGATTTACTACAGCATATTGTCGACAACGGGGTCGACAAAGGCGACCGCACCGGCACCGGTACGCGAAGCGTGTTCGGCTATCAGATGCGGTTTGACCTCCAGGAAGGATTCCCGCTGCTGACAACAAAAAAACTCCATCTGAAATCGATTATCCACGAACTGCTCTGGTTTCTCAAAGGGGACACCAACGTGAAGTATCTGCAGGATAACGGAGTGAGGATATGGAACGAATGGGCCGATCCCGAGACGGGCGATCTCGGCCATATCTACGGCTATCAGTGGAGATCGTGGCCCGACTACAACGGCGGTACAATAGATCAGATCAGCGAGGCGATCGAAACAATAAAGAAGAATCCCGATTCGCGGCGCATCATCGTGAGCGCGTGGAATGTGGCCGATCTGCCAAACATGAATCTGCCCCCGTGTCACGCGTTCTT
>CAZHHF010000079.1:0-8688 GCA_964531905.1 uncultured Bacteroides sp. | reverse complement strand
GAATGCTCAGAAACGCGTTGAGGAGAACAACTTCGGTATCCGTAAACGTTTGCTTGAGTACGACAACGTGATGAACAAACAGCGTACATATATCTATGCACGCCGTCATCATGCACTGATCGGCGAACGTGTCGGTATCGATCTTGAGAACATGCTCTACGACACTATTGAAAATATTGTTGTCAACTACGATCAGCCCACCGATTATGAGGATTTCTCTATGGAACTCATGAAGATTCTCACAATCGAACCTCCTTTCGATGCCAAAGAATTTGCATCGCTTGACCGTGAAGAAAAGATCAACCGTATCCATAAAGCGGCTGTAGAAGCTCGCGAACGCAAGAGCGATCGCATAATGGAAATCGCAATGCCAGTAGTCAAGGACTGGGTTGAGAATCGTGGCGCCACAGGAAAAATTATGGTTCCTATCACCGATGGCAAACGTCTGTTCAATATCGCCGTAGATATCACCGATGCTTACAAAACCGATTGCCGGTCGATTGTCAAGGAATGGCACAAGACAATTCTCCTGGTTACTATCGATGAACTTTGGAAAGAACATCTACGTGAACTCGACCAGTTACGTCAGTCGGTTCAGAATGCGTCCTATGAACAGAAAGATCCGCTCGTTATCTATAAAGTAGAATCGTTCCACTTGTTCGAGACAATGCTTAACACACTTAATGTTAAGACACTTTCTGCACTCATGCGAGGCCAGATATTCATCGCTCCTCCGCGTCAGCAGGCTCCTGCACCGGAACCTACAACCGATAACACAACATCTACGGCCGACCGTCATGTACGTGAGTACACGAAACCCGAAACTCGTCTGCCCGATGTAAAAAAGGCTATGCCTGAGCGTCCCACTGACTACTCTCGCTATACAGCGTCAAAGGAAGCTGTTCCGGGTCAGGAAGAACAGCGTCGCGCGGCTTCAGCTCCGCAGGGACCGCAACAGCCCGTTCAGCCGGTTAGGGTAGGACCGAAAGTAGGTCGAAATGATCCATGTCCATGCGGTAGCGGCAAGAAATACAAGAACTGTCACGGCCGAGGTCTCTAAACCGGTCGTATAACCGATATATAATGGCAGGGAGAGCGAAAGTTTTCCCTGCCATTATGTTTGGTTGTGAAAACTGAAAAATATTATGTATATTTGCGGTAAGTCAAAGTGCCTAACGGCAACGCGCACCGGCCTTCGGCCGACGTCCGCTCTTTGCATACTCGCGAATATTTCTTATATTTGCAGAAACTACGCAACTTTCCTTAAGTTACCAATTAATAATCAATATCATAAATATGAAAAAAATTATTGCCGGCTGCTTTATGGCAGCTTCAGTCATCGGTGCGTCGGCCGTTACACCGTTATGGTTGCGCGACGTGCAGATTTCGCCCGACGGTAAAAATATCGCTTTTACCTACAAAGGTGATATCTACACTGTTCCCGTTTCAGGTGGATCGGCAACCCGCCTGACAACTCTACCGAGTTATGAGACAAGTCCTGTGTGGTCGCCCGACGGCAAGCAGATCGCGTTCGCGAGCGATCGTAACGGAAATCTTGATATCTTCATTATGCCTGTAGCCGGTGGATCGGCACGCCGTCTCACCACATATTCAGGTGCAGAAGTTCCTCAAGGTTTCACTGCCGATGGTAAGAATGTGCTTTTTTCTACCCATATTCAGGATCCGGCTTCATCTATTCAGTATCCTTCGGCACGTTATACCGAGCTGTATCAGGTACCTGTCAATGGTGGGCAGAGTGTGTTGGTGAACGCAGCCACAATTCAGTTTCCTACATTCTCTCCCGATGGTAATCTGATGATTTATCAGGATGATAAGGGAATGGAGAATGAATGGCGCAAGCATCACACTTCTTCGGTTGCACGTGACTTGTGGTCATTTGACAAAAAGACCAAAAAATATACAAATCTGACCGCCAATCATGCCGGTGAGGACCGTAATCCGGTTATGGCTGCCGATGGAAAGACCATCTATTTCCTCAGTGAACGCGACGGTAAATCAATGAATGTATATTCAATGAACATTGATAATCCCGATAAGGTCACTGAAATAACCCGCTTCAAAACACATCCGGTCCGCTTCCTTTCGCGTGCCAATGACGGAACGATGGCCTTCGGTTATAATGGCGAGATCTATACTATGGGCGCCGACAATAAACCGTCGAAGGTGAAAATCGATATTGTTCTCGACGAGCAGCCTCAGATAGAGCGAATTAATCTGGCTGCCGGCGAAGGTTCCGTGTCGCCCGATGGTAAAAGTATTGCTTTTGTTTCGCGCGGTAATGTATTCGTGACAGCTGCTGATTATTCCACTACCAAGCAGATCAGCGACACACCCGAGGCTGAAAGCCAGGTTAGCTGGTCGCACGATGGAAAGACTCTTGTGTACACATCGGAACGTGATGGTCATTGGAATCTTTACACGGCTACTATCGGAGAAAATGATCCTAATTTCTCGAATGCTACGACTGTTATCGAAAAACCGCTTTTCAATGATAAGAAAGAGCGTACCTATGCTGCATATTCGCCCGATGGCAAGAGTCTCGCTTTTATTCAGGACCGTACCAAATTAATGGTAATGGATCTTAAAACTAAGAAAGTGCGTCAGCTTACCGATGGAAGTGCAGTCAGCAGCCGCTCGGGAAGTGTGCCGTTCTCATGGTCGCCCGACAGCAAGTGGCTTCTTACTACAGTGAATGATCATCGTCATGATCCTTATTCCGATGTAGCAATAATCAATGTGGAAACCGGTGATATGCATAATCTCACTCAAACAGGTTATACCGATGCAAACCCGAAATGGGCGCTCGACGGTAATGCGATCGTGTTCGAAACAGAGCGTTTCGGTATGCGCGCACATGCTTCATGGGGTTCGCAGGATGACATAATGATAATCTTCCTAAACCGTGCTGCAAAAGATCGTTTCAAACTCAATGAGGAGGATTTCGCAATCTATAAAGAGAATGAAAAGAAAGCCAAGAAAGACGAGAAAAAGGATGAAAAGAAAGATGATAAGAGCAAGGAGAATGCCAAGAGTTCAAAGGATATCGTTGTTGAACTCGATGGTATCGACTACCGTACAATGCGTCTGACACCGTTCTCATCGTCTCTTTCTGACTTTATCGTTACTAAGGATGGCGAAAATCTGTACTTCATTTCACGTTCGTCATCGTATGACGGAAATCCCGATCTGTGGAAAATAAATCTCCGCAAAGGCGAACCCCGTCTTGTTATGAAGAATATAGGTAATGCAGGAATGGAGATGGATAATGAAGGTCGTGTATATCTGTTCGGCCGTTCACTTAAGCGTCTCGATCCGCGTTCCGATAAAGTCACTCCGATCAATATTGCCGGCACACAGCGTATTGATCGCGATGCTGAACGTGAATATATGTTCGACTACGTGAAAACTCAGGAACGTGAACGTTTCTACACTCCCGATATGCACGGTGTAGACTGGGAAGCGATGACCGAGAACTATCGTAAGTTCCTTCCTCACATCAATAATAACTATGACTATGCTGAAATGTTGAGCGAGCTTCTCGGTGAGCTTAATGTTTCCCACACGGGAGGACGTTATGCAGCTCAGGCAGGTGCAAATGCTGATCGTACAGCTTCACTCGGTCTACTTTACGACATGACTTATACCGGCGACGGTCTTAAGGTTGTAGAAATAGTTGCGGGAAGTCCGTTTGACAACGCATCGACTAAACTCGTTCCCGGATGCGTTATCGAAAAAGTTAACGGTGAGAAAATTGATGCCAACGCCGATCACAGCGCGATCTTCAATAATATCGCCGGTAAAAAGACACTTGTGGCGTTTGTGAATCCTGCCGACGGATCGCGTTATGAAGAAGTTATCCGCCCCATTTCTACCGGTTCATTCAGTGATTTGATGTACAAGCGTTGGGTTGCTCAACGCGCTGCCGATGTAGACCGTTGGAGTAACGGACGTCTCGGATATGTCCATATCGATGCGATGAACGATGCATCTTTCCGTCCGGTATATGCCGATGTACTTGGTAAATACAACAACCGCGAGGGTATCGTTATCGACATCCGCAATAATGGAGGTGGACGTATGCATGAAGATATTGAAGTTATGTTCAGCGGTAAGAAATACCTCACTCAGGTAGTTCGTGGCCAGGAAACATGCGATATGCCTTCACGCCGATGGAATAAGCCGAGCATTATGCTCCAGTCGGAGGCATGTTACAGTAATGCTCATGGAACACCGTGGGTTTATAAAACTATGGGTCTCGGTAAACTCGTAGGTATGCCGGTTCCGGGAACAATGACATCGGTAAACTGGGTTACAATGCAGGATCCGTCTCTCATATTTGGTATTCCGGTTGTAGGATATCGCACCGCTCAAGGTAATTATCTCGAAAACACTCAGCTTGAGCCTGATGTCAAAGTAATGGCAAATCCGGCTGATGTTATCAACGGAGAGGATCTTCAGCTGAAAGCTGCCGTTGAAACATTGCTTAAGGATATTGATTCGAAGAAGTAATAGTTGTCATACTACTTAATATTCAAAAAGAGATTGCGTCGACGGGCGCAATCTCTTTTGTTGTATATGTAATTCCGACACTATCGGATGAAATGGTGGTGGGTGCATGAGTCGTGCAATGCGGTTCAAATAAGAATCGATATATGCTCAATAATGTGTAATGTGGCGCATCTCCGAAGCGCTATACCCTTGATTATCAGTACCCCACGTTTCACGTGGGGTTGTGTATGTTGAGCGTCTCCGACGCTGTTGATGAAATGGTGGCTGCTCCGCGAAGTAGCTCTACAATCCGTTGTAGATTAGTTTATTGGTGGCGGGAGCGCGGGTCTCTACTTTTGGGATAAAATCAAGGTGATTTGGAACTATATAAAAATAAACAGGCTGTATCGGAACTTCGATACAACCTGTTTATTACAATGATTTGTTAGATTCGTTTGAGAGTTTTATCGTTTATCGCGACGGGGACCTTTGTTTTCTCTGTTCTCCATTTTTTTACGCATGTCACCATCTTTTCTGTCTTTTTTCTGCTTGTCACCGCGATTCATTTTGTCTTTGACGACGGGCATGTTAAGAACTTTGTTTTCAAGGAAAGTGACGTACTGTTCAGGAGTCAAAATCGCTTTGATCTTATTTAGGTAATCACGTTTCTGCTGCTGACGGGCTTTCATCATTTCCATCCCTTTTTCGCGGTTGGCTTTCTTCATATCTTCGCGGCGCTGTTTTTCAGTGCTGCGTGCGACAGAGTCATTTTTGTGGCACTCTTTATTGAGAGCCTCGAGTTTTGATTGCTGGTCAGCTGTCAGTGTGATACCTTCGAACGGATTGGGTCGCTGTCTGTCAGGACGCTGTTTATCGCGTAGTTCGCGTTTGTCTTTTTTCTCTCCCTTCTCTTTGTTCTGGGGAGCCTGAGCGAAACTATTGAATCCGATTGCTGAAATGAGTGCTAATGATAATGCAACGATTGTCTTTTTCATAATTACTTAATTTTATTTGATTATTATATAGATTATTATTCCAAGTTAAGTGATTTCAAACCTAAGACCGACTTGAAGTCAGGAAGTAAAATCGTTTTACGAAGTTTAACAACATTTCTCCGTTTAGTTAAATTAATAAAATGGCGTGCCATCGGTTGTGACACGCCATTTCATCAATATATTTATAGGATGATTCAACTACATTTCTTCGGCATACATCGGATCCCATGCCGGAAGCATTATAGGCTTCTGTTTAAGGAGTTTAATTATGTTCTCAGGAACATATTTCTTATCTACCACAAGACGGAAAAGGTATTCATCCATCCATTTGTCGGATGCGATAAGATGGCCGTCGTTGGCACCTTTTCCCCAGCTGTTCTCAATAAGCCACTTTTTCGGTGTTCCGTTTTCATCGAGATCAACACCTACGAGTGTCATCGCGTGTGAGGAGCCGCTTGAACCGGTAATTATACGGTCATGCTTATTCATTCCGAATTTCAATCCGAGGAGCGATTCGTAGTCGAAGTTATTGAGGTCGAGGCGTCCCTGATCCTTATCGAGATATTTTGCTACGTCACAAGAGAAATACATCGCAGTTGAATCTTTGATTGATTCGATTGCAAGTTGTTTGATCTCTTCCATCGGCAGATTGATGTATTTCCAGTTGTCACCGTCGTAGGTGTGGCGGTCATAGTCGATCTCGTAGACTTTGTAGTATTCACGGGTTGGATCGTTCATTAACATTACATACCCGTTTTTGAGGTCATTACCGAATATCTCCTTATAGAATTGCTGAGGAGTATAGGTCTTTGTTTCCACCGGATTTCCTTTTTTATCTTTTCTCGTCCAGGTAAATTCAGTAGGGGGTACTCCGATATTGAGAGCCAGTACACGGTAAACTTCCTCGAGCATCTCGTTTTTACGTTTCTCGATTTCAGTGGTTTTCTTTCCTTCGGCAACCATTTTACGGAGTTCGAGAGCGTCCTCGCGAAGTTTCCATGTGAGTAGCTGACGCATGTTTTTGGTGTTGTCGGTGCTGAATGTTTCGGTCATCACCTCTTTTGGAACCACACCGTATTTTGTGATCACGTCGGCAACACCGGTAAACTGTCCACCGTCATTAAGAGTGTTGGCAAAGAGCCATTTTACCATCTGGTCATCCATCGGTTTTGATGCAGTGTCGATTATTCCCTGGAGGAACAGATTCGATTTCTCAAGCTGATCATAGAAGAAGTTGTAGCTTTGTGAGAGTTCGAGTTCAGGCAGATCGAATTGATTGATGGCCTGGGAACGCAGCATATTGAGTCCGGTGAAAAGCCAGCAGCGGCCCGATGAATGCTGGTCGGTTATTCCCTTGCTCGGCACACGGTGGGAGAAATGTTTGTCGAAATTATTTTTATTGTCGATATTGGTCGCCAGTTTATTGATGTCGTTTCCTGCTATTGCGTTATGAATCGCTTTATCAGAGGGCGTATTCTGGTAAGAATTCCGTAACTGATCGAGCGTCTGTTGTGATAGACCTCCTGGCGTTTTTGCGCCGGCGCTCCACGAAATCGTGATTGCGAGCGCAGTTGTGAGAAATGCGGAAAGTTTCATGGTTTAAATGGATGGATCAGATGATGTAATCTACGCACGCGCGTGCTTCCTTATGACCGTTTAGAAGAGCTGCTGCGGCAACATGAGCCGGATGCTTTGCGTATGTCTCTACGTCGGCCATGTTATCTACAATGGCTGTAAGCACTACATCCCATGACTCGGCCGGATTCTGGTTAATACCCACTTCGATGGAGCGGAGAACATCAATCTGTTCGGGAAGTGCTTCAAGTGCTTTCTTGAAGGCGGTTGCTGTTTCGAGACGGCTTTCGGGAGTGCCTGTCAGTTTGAATGTGACTATATGTTTAACCATTTCAAAATATGTTTTTTAATAGTGTATTATGCGTTGTAGAGGCGTTCACGGGCGGCAAGTACTTTTTCATCGGTGACGAAATCGTCATAATCCATCATTTTATCGATGATACCGTTAGGCGTCAGCTCTATGATGCGGTTGCAGACGGTCTGGATGAACTCATGGTCATGTGACGAGAGCAGAATGTTTCCTTTGAAGTTCTGCAGGGTATTGTTGAACGCCTGAATTGACTCAAGGTCAAGATGGTTGGTGGGAGAGTCCAGGACGAGTGTATTGGCATCTTTAAGCATCATGCGAGCGATCATACATCTCATTTTTTCACCTCCCGACAATACCGATGCTTTTTTGAGGACTTCTTCGCCCGAGAAGAGCATCTTACCTAAGAATCCTTTGAGATATATTTCGCTTGAATTATCGCTGTACTGGCATAGCCAGTCAACGAGATTGAGGTCGGTGTTGAAGAAATCGGAGTTATCGAGCGGAAGGTAGGCCGGTGTGATTGTCTGTCCCCAGTCGAATGTTCCTGAATCGGGTTTGCGGTTACCCGAAATGATTTCGAAAAGGGCTGTCATGGCACGCGGATCACGGCTGAGGAATGCAACTTTATCGCCTTTCTCAATCTGGAAGTTGATATCCTTGAAAAGGAGTGTGCCATCAACCGAGGCGGTCAGGCCGTGTACTTCAAGAATCTTATTGCCTGGTTCACGTGAAGGAGTGAAAATAATTCCCGGATAGCGGCGTGAAGATGGTTGGATCTCCTCAACGTTGAGTTTCTCGAGCATTTTTTTACGTGAAGTCGTTTGTTTCGATTTAGCGACGTTGGCGCTGAAACGCTGGATAAATTCCATGAGTTCCTTGCGTTTTTCTTCGGCTTTCTTGTTCTGTTGCTGTTGCTGACGCAGGGCTAGCTGGCTCGACTGATACCAGAAACTGTAGTTACCGGCAAAGAGCTGCACCTTATTATAGTCTATGTCGAGTGTATGTGTACACACTGAATCAAGGAAGTGACGGTCGTGACTTACGACAAGAACTGTGTTTTCGAATTTAGAAAGATAATCTTCGAGCCACGCAACAGTGTCGAGGTCAAGGTCATTGGTCGGCTCATCGAGCAGCAGGTTATCAGGATTTCCGAAAAGTGCTTTTGCAAGCAGCACACGCACCTTTTCGTTGGCACTCATGTCTTTCATGAGCTGATAGTGCTTATCTTCCTTGATTCCGAGTCCGCTCAGAAGGGCTGCTGCATCGCTTTCGGCGTTCCATCCTTCGAGTTCGGCAAAT
>CAZHHF010000078.1:0-8738 GCA_964531905.1 uncultured Bacteroides sp. | reverse complement strand
GCACACTAACTTCGCATTAGCCGTATGAATACCTTATTTGAACCGCATTGCACGGGCCGTGCGTCCGCCGTTAACACATTTATATCCAATATATCCAATAGCTTGTAGGGCTGCTACGTGGAGCAGCGCCGTTTCACCCGACAGCTTCGGAGATGCGCCAAATAGTTTACTGATGTCTTATATTTACATACAGGATTAACCTGATAGCGGTTAAATTTTTTAAAATAATGGGAGTGCTTAAGCTTTGTTTCGCAAAAAGTGAGTAACTTTGTTGGTTGAGACAGTAAATCACTGTTGCATCATGCGATAGAACATTTATGAGAACAGCTTTTCTGCTATCCTTTTTCACATTTCTTTGTTTCCGCGCCACTGCTGTGGCAGTGGAGATCGATTGTGTTGCCAGCCAGCTAAGAGAACTCGCAGGCGAGGAAGATGGAATAACCGAACTCAAACTGAATGGCACGATCGACGCCTACGATTTCGACTTCATCAGTTCATCCATGACTTCATTGCAAATTCTCGACCTATCGTCAGCTGAAATCAAAAGCTACAGCGGACATGTTCTATTTTCCGGGGTGACCGCGTCAAAAGCTGGAATGATCCCCCCATTCGCATTTTTTGGTTCGAAAATCGAGTCGATAACTCTACCGGCAGGCACAACCGAAATAGGAGAATACGCATTTGCCGGATCACGAATCCGGAACATCACTACCGGAGAAAAGATACTCTCTATCGGCGAAGGCGCCTTTAAAGACTGCGAATCACTTGAAAAAATCGAAATAAAAGGAAATGTCAACCGGTTGGCAAGTTCCATTTTCGACGGATGCACATCGCTCGGCGAAGTCATCCTGTCCCATGAAGTCGACACCGTAGGCGCGAGAGCATTCGCAGGTTGCACTAATCTGAAAACTATCCCCTGGAAAATTGTTCCGCGTTCAGTCGCTGATGAAGCGTTCGCCCACTCCGGTATCACTGAAATAGACTGGGCCGGCAACAGTTCACTCATCAGAACAGGCGAACGCGTCTTCACCCGCTGCGATTCACTGAAAAAAGTAAACCTGCCCGGATCACTTACCGAGATAGCACCACATTGCTTCTTCGGCGACGCCGCACTCAGCGAGATCTCGTTCGATAACACTTGCGTCAGCGTGATCGACAACGCCGCGCTGGCCGGATGCTGCTCGATCGAAACCATAACCTTACCCGAATCAATCGAATATCTCGGCGATAAAGCGATGGCACTTACAACCGGCCTCCGCACTATTGACGCCACCCGACTTCAGTCGGTCCCGGAACTCGGTTCCGACATATGGTCGGGAGTCAACTGCGAATCGATAGAATTGCAAGTGAATCCTGCCCTGATAAACCAATTCTCAACCGCTCCGCAATGGCGCGACTTCAATATCTCTACCCTATCATCGGTAGAATCGCCCGTCTACGACTCAACCGGTAATATTTCAGCGACATTCGACGGCACAATACTCACCGTAGCATCTCCCGCACTCATCAACCGGATTTTGCTCTGGAACATCGACGGACGCCAACTCTTATCAGCAACTCCACTGACAAACACGGCGAGAATCGAAACATCGCGATGCGACGGTCAGATATTCATAATCGGCGTCAGCACCGACACCGGGAACACTATAACTTTTAAAATCAAACGGAAATAACAATATAAAACAATCAACGACTTCAGCGGTGATCCGCTCAGAGTCAAAAACAACAAAATGAAACGCTATAACCTCATCAATGATCTGCTCGGATGGTTCTGCTTCGTGATTGCGGCAGTGACTTATCTGTTGACACTCGAACCAACTGCGAGCTTCTGGGACTGTCCCGAATTCATTTCTCAAGGATTTAAACTTGAAGTCGGTCACCCGCCGGGCAACCCTATTTTCATGCTTGCCGCCCGATTCTTCGTGAACTTCGTTGGCAACGACACCGAAAAAGTGGCCCTCGCAGTCAATTCAATGTCGGCGCTACTGAGTGCCGGAACAATCCTGCTGCTGTTCTGGACCATCACCCATCTCGTAAAACGCCTTATCGTCAAGGACGATACTACCGAAATATCCCTTCCGTCAATGATCGCTATCATGGGATCGGGACTCTGCGGCGCGCTTGCCTACACCTGGAGCGACACCTTCTGGTTCTCGGCAGTCGAAGGCGAGGTTTACGCTTTTTCATCATTCTGTACAGCGCTGGTGTTCTGGCTTATCCTTAAATGGGAGAACCGTGCCGACCAGCCACATAGCGACCGCTATCTGATACTGATCGCTTACGTGATCGGTATATCTATCGCCGTCCATCTGCTCAACCTCCTGTGTATTCCCGCCATTGTTCTCGTCGTTTACTACCGCAAGTTCAAGGACACCACAGCCAAAGGCTCACTTATCGCACTCGGAATTTCATTTGTCATCGTGGCACTCATCCTTTTCGGACTCGTACCCGGATTCATCGAGATTGCACAATACTTCGAACTCTTCTTCGTCAACACACTCGGCACAGGCTACAACACCGGTGTTCTCTTCTATGCCGTCCTACTCATCGCAGCAATGATATGGTGTGTGTCCACACTCTACCGTCAGACCAACGCCAACGCCATCCGTTGGTCGTTCCTCGTGACAGTCGTACTCTCGGGCATACCATTCATCGGTGATTCATTATTAATCCCGATCATTATTATGGCCGCACTCGGATGGTGGATATTCACCTGCAAGAAACTCCCGGTAAGAATACTCAACATCGTTGTGCTGAGCATAATGGTAATGTTCGTAGGTTATTCAAGCTACGCACTCCTGCTTATCCGTTCGGCTGCCAATCCGCCGATGAACCAGAACGCCCCCGACAACGTTTTCGCACTCGGATCCTACCTCAACCGCGAACAGTATGGCGATGCACCGCTTCTCTACGGACAGCAGTTCTCATCCATTCCTGTCTACGTTGTCGACAACAACCTGAACCAAACCGTCAAGGTCGACAAAGGCCATAAGATCTACAGCAAGGTTGCCAAAACCTCCAACGACCAACCCGACCAGTACGTTGAAACCGGAACCAAAGACAGCTACAACTGGACTCCCAACACCTTCTTCCCCCGAATGTACAGCCGATCGGGTCAGCATCCCGCAAGCTATCTCGACTGGATCGGAGCGACCCAGAACGACCTTGACACGCGCGAAATCACACCATTCGTGACTGAAGACGGCGATGTGTTCACCTATGGCGGACAACCCTACACCACTACCGTGAAGTTCCCCACTTTCGCACAGAACATGCGCTACTTCATCACCTATCAGCTCAATCACATGTACTGGCGATACTTCATGTGGAACTTCGCCGGCCGTCAGAACGACATTCAGGGCAACGGGGAAGTCAACCGCGGAAACTGGATCTCGGGAATTCCGCTGATCGACAATCTCCGTCTCGGCGATCAGTCACTTCTTCCCTATGATCAGGGCGAAGGCAACAAAGGCCACAACGTGTTCTACATGCTCCCGCTGCTGCTTGGAATCATCGGTCTGCTATGGCAGGCCTTCTACTCTAAACGTGGAATAGAACAGTTCTGGGTCATCTTCTTCCTCTTCTTCATGACAGGTATAGCAATCGTTCTTTACCTCAATCAGCCGCCGATGCAGCCCCGTGAACGTGATTACGCATTTGCCGGATCATTCTATGCTTTCGCGATCTGGATCGGTATAGGCGTTGCAGCCATCTATCAGATGCTCCGCGACTACTTCATCAAAAAGGCCAAAGATGAGAAATCGGCCCACTCTAAAGTCCTCGCCGGTGCTGCAGTGGCCGCCCTGATCGGAATCGCGGTTCCGTTACAGATGGTTTCACAGACATGGGACGACCATGACCGCTCGGGACGCTATGCTGCACGCGATTTCGGAATGAACTATCTTTCAAGTCTCGCGCCTAATGCCGTTATCTTCACCAACGGCGACAACGACACCTTCCCTCTATGGTATGCACAGGAAGTTGAGAACTTCCGTCCCGACGTTAGAGTCGTGAACCTCTCATATCTCACTACCGATTGGTATGCCAATCAGATGAAGATGCCTACCGATGGAGCCGAAGCCATAGATATGCTCGCGCAACCCGATAACTACGCTTACGACCGCCTGCAGTTCAACTACTTCGATGATGACTCAGTGGCTGCCTCACAGCCTGTCAACGCACTCGCATCGCTCGCCGAACTCTACCGTCAGCGTCCCGAAAAAGCCGAGAACGGTTCATTCTGGAAATATACCAACATGTATATTCCCGTCGACATCGAGCAGGCTGTCAAAGCCGGAATCATAGCTCCCGAAGAAGCGGCTGCTGCCGAAAACAACATCATTGTCAACTTCAACAATGATCCTGAACGAGGAGCATCACTGAGCAAGGTACTTTCACTCGACATCCTCGCCACAAGCGCCAAAAACGGATGGAACCGACCGGTTTACTTCGCCATGACAGTTCCCGACAGCTACTATCTCGGACTTACACCCTACATGCGCAATACCGGTCTCGCCTATCAGGTCACACCGATTCTCGGCGACCCCGAATATGGTCCCGGAGTCGACACCGACCGCATGTATGATAACGTGATGAATAAATTCCGTTGGGGAGGTATTCCCGAAGCTGTAGCCAAAGGCAAACCGCTCTATCTCGATGAAACCGTAAGCCGAATGGTAGTTACCCACCGCAGCGCGCTGATCGATCTCGCTAGCGCACTCTATAACGAAGGTATCGACGCGCTCGACACTATCGGTGACAACAATGATTCAGTCGACTCGCTTACCGTTAAGAAATGGGCCGAAGACCGGTTCAGTAAAGCCCTCGACGTGATCGAACTCTGTGAGGAAAAACTCCCTGCCGAGGCCTCTCCCTACGGAGTACAGATCGGTGACCAGATCGGTCTGGTATATATCAAGTTAGGCGAGACTATGGGTCGCGACGACATAAAGCAGAAAGGATTCGATATTCTCACCAACGAAATAATCCGCTATGCCGGCTACGACCGCTACGTCAACGAAATGAAGCGTACTCCATCGAGATATGCAACCCTGAGCCGTAGCGATAAATATGCGTCGGCCTACATGATGAGACTCATTCAGGACTTCTACTCATCGGGAGGCGACCTCGACGCGCTCGCCGAGAAACTCGCGCTGAACGGTTACGACATATCCCGAATGATAGAAACCGAAGAATCAGGCAATAACTGATGCTTATCGAACAACCGCCACTTTTCTATCGCCTCCTTTTCCCGGAGGCGATATGGCGTGTTCCGAAACGAGGACGCAAAGTGGCTTACATCACTTTCGACGACGGTCCCGTACCCGAGGTAACACCCTGGGTACTCGACATACTCGACCGCTACGACGTGAAAGCGACTTTCTTCCTCGTAGGTGATAACGTTGCGCGCAATCCCCACCTGTTCGAGGAAATCAAAAAACGTGGACACGCCTACGGCAACCACACCATGCACCACGTGCAGGGATTCAGGACCGATTACGACAGATATGCCACCGACATCGCCGAGGCCGACAAACTTATCGGCAGCACTCTCTTCAGGCCGCCTCACGGATTGATGCGATGGAGTCAGGCGCGCAAAATCAAACAGCATTATAATGTTATAATGTACGATCTGATAACACGCGACTATAACCGCAACCTATCCCCTGAAAGAATCATCGCCAACGTGAAACGCTACACACGCAACGGATCTATAATCGTGTTTCACGACTCCGTGAAATCGTGGTACAACATCAAGCACGCCCTCCCCGAATGTATCGAATGGCTGAAACATGAAGGATATGAACTTCTCCCCCTCCCGATGTAAGGAATTGATCGTCAGACTCGCCCGTGAAGCCGGTTTTTATTCCGTAGGGGTGGCTGAAGCCGGGATCGTAGAACCTGAATACTCCAACATCAGCGACCGATGGGTTCAGAACGGACTCAACGGACCGCTCGGCTACATGGAACGTTACAGTGACATCCGACGCGATCCGCGCCTGCTGCTCGAAGGATGCAGAAGCATAATCGTCATGGCCGCGTCCTACTATACCGGCGATACACAGGATCCCGGAGCGGCGCATATTGCCGCTTATGCACGGGGCGACGACTATCACGACGTTCTGCGCGAACGCGCCGGCAGCATTGTCCGGATGCTCAACGACAATGGATTCACGGCAAGGATCTGCGTCGATACAGCTCCCCTGGCCGAGCGATATTGGGCCGTCAAGGCAGGCTTAGGCTTTATCGGCTGTAACGGAACCCTCATCATTCCCGGAGCCGGATCCTACTTCTTCATCACCTCGATTCTTACCGATGCTCCCTTACCTCCCGACACTGCGTGCCAAACCGACTGTGTGCAGTGCGGGGAGTGCATCCGAAACTGTCCTGCGGGTGCAATCCTTCCCGACCGCACGATCGATGCGCGGCGTTGCCTCTCATGCCTTACGATAGAACTGAAAGGAGATTTGCCTGCCGGGACCGATACCGGTAACCGTTTGTTTGGCTGCGATACATGTCAGAACGTATGTCCCCATAACCGCAAACCCGCCATCACGCCGATAACCGAATTCAGGATGCGGCCACAACTTAAGAATCTCACGGCCGAAGATATCTTATCCTTGAATCAGGATGATTTCAGCACCATGTTCAGAAAGTCGGCCATAAAGCGTGCGAAACTTTCGGGACTTCAAAGAAATGCGTCGGCGATACTCAGAGAAAGAAACCGACGACGTCATTGATATAACTATATTTTAAAATCTTAGCAGAGAGATAAAGACACGCCACCGAAAGAGAACTCAGCCGGTACACCCATAGCTTTGAATGCCCTTACTATAGTTCCTATTGTGAGATTATGACCACTCTCAATCCTTGATACCTGCGCACGTTGTACCCCCATCAGTTCACCAAGTTGCTTCTGGGTCAAGTTCTTCTCCTTTCTCGCTTGTTTGATGGCTTCTCCAATGAGATAAGACTGCAATTCGGCTTCCATCGCATCACGGCGTTGTGTTCCTTTCTTGCCGATAACCCGGTCAAGCATTTCTTCATGAGTATATAGTTTCATCTTTCCCATATCCTATTTCTTTTTCTCGTTGTAATATTCTTTTCTTAATGCCTCAGCATGAGCAATCTCATTCTCAGGAGTCTTTTGCGTTTTTTTGATAAATCCGTGAGTAGCGATTACAAGATTACCCGTATCCTTATCCCAAAAAGCCAGCAGACGATATTTGAAGCCTTGATATATGGTTCTGAATTCCCATATATTATCATTAAGTTTCTTAAACAGTTCCTGATCCATGAAATATCGGCTCTTGGATATATTGTATGCAATCTTGTCCTTGACCTTGTCGGGCAAGGATTCAAGAAAAACAAGAGCCTCCTCCATGTAGGTCACATCAAACTTCGCTTTCAATTCCATTCGGTTTCTTGTTTAGACTGTAAAGATACAAATAATGTTACATATATAGAAACAATATGCCAATTATTTTGTTCTGTGAGAAATTTAGAACAACATAGATCACTCCCCCTCGCCGATTCCGAGACCGAATAGAGCGAAATCATATTTTATCGGATCATTACTGTCCATCTGACGCAGGTTATCGGTTAGCTCCACCACAGCCTTACGGTCATTGCTGCGGCGTTCAAGCAGAGCAAGCGACCGCGATGTGTTGGCTACATGCACGTCGAGCGGAATGAACAGTTGCGAAGGTTTTATAAGTTTCCACACACCCATATCAACGATACCGTCATCGCGTACCAACCATCGTAAAGCCATGTTAACACGCTTAAGCGGTGTCGACTCGAGATTCCCTGGCAAGCAGCGTTCGCTCCGGTAATAACCCGCGTTAGCATCCGCCATTTCCCTGTTCATCCGTTCTACAAGATGCCACGACGGTAGTTCGGAATGTTGCATGCCGATCGCTCCTGCATAATCCTCAAGAGTGGGATAAGCCTTATAGATACTGTGAAGCCCGCGCAAAAAATAAAGCAGGTCGCGCCCGAAAAAAGTACGGTGAATATTTGCATCCGGATCGATATTGCCGAAGTCGCCATCGCGCACGTATGCAGCCGGATCATTGCCGAGAAGTTCGAGCAGACGTACACAATCGCGGCATATCATCTTGCGTTTACCCCATGCTATATGCGACGTAAGCAATGATATTATCTCTCTATCGGCCTGAGATGAGAAGCGATGTGGAAACTGCACCGGATCATTCTTAATGAATTCCCGACGATTTATGCGTTGCACAGCCTCATCGAGCTTCGGTTTTATATCGTTTATTTCACCTGTTGTCATAAGTTCAATCATTTATTACGCAAATCTACGAAATGTTTCTTATATACCATAATTCAAGTGTCCGCAATGGGAAGTACGGGTGGAGGCCATTGGACCCGGCTACTCCACGTAGCAGCCCTACAATCCGTTGTGAATCAATATGATAGTCGCGGACGCACGGGCCGTGCGTACCCTACTATTGGGTGCAACCATACTTTCCATTTATCTGAGATCCCAGTGTGTGGTGAAGCAGAGGTTGATGTACCGGTGTTCGGCCTTTCGCACGTATTTACCGGCAAATGGTTCTGCTTCGGTTACAGGTTCAGGAATCGGAGTATGGAGGATGTTTATTGGACCCGGCTGCTCCGCGAAGTAGCCCTACAATCCGTTGAGGATCAGCTTATTGATGGCGGACACACGAGCCGTGTGTCCCTACTTTTCCACGATGTCAATGTTCTCTTTG
>CAZHHF010000077.1:0-8945 GCA_964531905.1 uncultured Bacteroides sp. | reverse complement strand
CGTTTTTTTTATCCCATTTGCATCTTATTTGAACCGCATTGCACGAGCCGTGCGTACCCTACATTCTGGTGTAGGTTATTGAACCCGGCTGCTCCGCGAAGCAGCCCTACAAGCTGTTGTAGATTAGTTAAATTGCGAACTTTATGTGCGGAGGGAGACGAGTGTAAATGCACAAATTAGAAATGCTTATGATAAAAATTGTTAATTTTAGGGGGGGGGTAACGGCTGATTTAAAATTAAATTGCTTAAATTTAGGCAATTTATCAACTAAATCGATTGATTATGAAAAACTTTATTATTTCTTTTTTGCTCTTACTTTCTGTGAGTGGTGTTATTAATGCTGTTGAAAACAATGCGGGTGATTTTGTGGTGTCGGCCGATGTTATGAAACTTATCGATAGTGCTGTTGAGAATGTCGATAAGGCTACGAGGGATCGATTTGAATCGCTTTACAAAGAGTGGACCGACACGATCCAGAATGATTCAAGCATAAGGATTCAGAGTATCGGAACCGGTTATACATCTGACCTGAGGCAGTTTACCGAACTGGTGGCGATGGGTGATAAGGTGTTGCCGCTGGCCGTTAAGAAGATGGTTACCGAGCCTAATCATCTTAGCCGTGCGCTATATTGTTATCTTCAACAGTCGGAAGAACTGAAACCGCGAAATACAGGTCTCTCAGAAAAAGATCTGTGCCGCCATTATGCTGAACTCTGGCTTGAGGGTCGGTAGATCATTTGACACATCCTGATAAACCTTAAAGAGGCTGGATCAAAATATTTAATTTTGACACAGTCTCTTTGATTTTTTAATCAGTTGCCGTAAATAATCGAAGCCGGTTTTATATTTCACGTATCAACGGTGAAATAGTGAAATCATAATTTATTAACCGTATAAGATTTAATTTCAATGGCTTCTGTAAAAGTTAAGTTTCGCCCTTCAACAGTTGACGGTCATGAGGGGAGTGTTTATTATCAGATTATTCATGAAAGAATGGTTCGTCAGCTTGTAGCTAAGTATCGCGTGTTTAATTCGGAATGGGATTATCGGCGTGGAAATGTGATGATTTCAGGTGGTGACGCGACCCGAAAGATGTTGCTGCTTTCAATACGGGATCAGATTCGGCTTGATCTGGATCGTTTTTCAAAAATAATCAGGAATTTTGATTCGGTGGGTATGAATTATGTGGTAGATGATGTTGTCGACGAGTTTAAAAGATATTGCAGTGAGTATTCGCTCTTCAATTTTATGGAGAGTCTTATTAGAAAATTCCAACGGGAAGGGCGTATCAGGGTTTCAGAGACTTATCGCTCGGCGTTAATCAGTTTTAGAAAGTTTATTGATAGCGGGATATATGTTGCAGGCAAGCTGTCGCCGGGTGATATAATGCTCGATTCGCTGACGGGTGAGGTTATGGAAGAATACGAATGCTGGTTGCGTGACAGCGGGATTGTACGGAATACGGCTTCGTTTTATATAAGAATATTGAGGGCGGTGTATAATCGGGCTGTTGATCAGGGTGTGATCGATAACCGTTATCCTTTCAGGCATGTTTATACCGGGGTTGACAGAACGATGAAACGTGCGTTGCCTATCGATGTTCTGAAGAAGATCAGGCGTCTCGAACTGTCGTGTATGCCGAATCTGGATTATGCGCGCGATATGTTTCTGATGAGTTTTTATTTCAGGGGGATGAGTTTCGTTGATATGGCCTTTTTGCGTAAGACCGATCTCAGGGACGGTTATCTGGTTTACTGCCGCCGTAAGACCCGTCAGCAGATCGTGATAGAGTGGACCGAGGAGATGCAGGCAATTCTTGACAAATATCCCGAAAACCGTTCATGTTATCTGCTGCCGATAATACGCGATCATGCTGTCAATGAACGGAATATATATCGGAACGCAAATTCCAAAATAAACCGCAATCTGAAGATAATCGCTTCGATGGTGGGTGTGAGTGTTCCGTTGACGCTTTATGTCGCACGTCACAGCTGGGCTTCTGCGGCTAAAGTCAAAGGGATTCCCATCAGCGTAATAAGCGAGGGTATGGGTCATGATTCGGAAATGACAACGCGTATTTATCTGGCGTCGCTTGATAAATCGGTTATTGACAGGGCCAATTCCGTGATATTGAAGTCAATATAGAGGAATGTGGAACGGCGGCTGCTCATTTGACCCGGCTGCTCCACGAAGCAGCCCTACAATCGTTTGGGGATCAGCTTGTTGGTGGCGGACGTACGAGCCGTGCTTCCCTACTTCCGGGTGAAGGTTATTGGACCCGACTGCTCCGCTATGACAAACTTTAAGGGGCTGAATCAAAATGTTTAATTTTGACACAGCCCCTTTATTGTGGGTTATTTGCTATCGGGATCTATCGGGCGAGTTCGGGGATATCCACCGAGGTTTCCTGCTGATCCTTGAGGTGCTTGCTAAAGTAGTCGACGAGTCGCCAGTAGAAGTATTCGTTCATGTCACCGAATCCGTGGCGCTGCTGCGGGAGCATCAGCATGTCGAAACGTTTTCCGGCACGGATCAATGCATCGGCTACACGAAGAGTATTAGCCGGGTGAACATTATTGTCGATGTCGCCGGTAACTAAAAGGAGGTTGCCTTTGAGTCGTGATGCGATTTCGGGATTGGTGGAGATGTGATAAACAAATGTAGTGTCGCCCTGTTCGGTAACTTTTTCTTTCACTCCGTGGTGAGTTTCGCTCCACCAGCGGTTGTAGATGCGGTTGTCGTGATTTCCGGCGCAGCTGACGGCAGCTTTGAAGAATTCGGGATATTGGAGGATTGCTGCCGTACTCATGAATCCGCCGCCGCTGTGTCCGTGAATACCAACGCGGTTGATGTCGATGAACGGGTATTTGTTGGCGAGCTGTTCGATTGCGGCTTTCTGATCGGCCAGGCCGTAGTCGCGAAGATTGCCGTAACCGTAGTTATGGTACCATTTTGAACGGTTGGGATGTCCGCCGCGGTTACCGACGGTGATGACGATGAATCCGGCTTGCGCGAGACGGTCGGTTCGGGGACTCATGCGGGTGTAGGGATAGTCGGTGGCTTCGATCTGAGGACCGGGATAAACATAGTCGATGATGGGATATACTTTGGTTGAGTCGAAGTCGAACGGCTTGAACATGGTTCCCCAGAGGTCGGTGACACCATCGGCTGCTTTTACCTTGAACACTTCGGGATAGCGGTATCCGTTGGCAAGGAGCTGGCTCATGTCGGCTTCTTCGAGATCCATTACTTTTGGTTCGGTAGTTGTGTAGAGGGCAGTCTTAGGCTGCTTGTCGACACGTGAATAGTTATCAACGAAGAATCGGGCAGCGTCGTCGATCATCGGAGTGTGGAAATATTCGCCCGGAGTGAGTTCGCGGAGTCCTGTTCCGTCGAAGTTCACGCAATAGAGGTGCTGATAGTAGGGATTTTCATCCTTGTTGCGCCCCATAGCTGTGAAGTAGATACGGTTTTGCTTGTCGTCGATGTTGAGTATCTCGTGAACATGCCAGGGTCCTTCAGTGATAGGGTTGATGAGGTTTCCTTTGTCGTCGTAGAGATAAAGATGGGCCCATCCGTTGCGTTCGCTCCACTGGATCAGTCGTCGTCCGCCGTCGACAACTCCGAGCGGGCGGTAGTTCTGATAAGTGTTGAGCCGTTCATTGATTACGGGACGGAGTGTGTCCTCGCCGATGACATAACGGCACACGTCGATGCGGTATAGGTCGCGGCTGCTGCGGTTGATGAAGAACTGCTCGTTGTTACCTGCCCAGATAATGGGAACTTCTTTTTCGTCGCGCGATGACTGCAGGCGCGGGCGGGTGTGCATCAGCAGGTTCTGATCCTTGAAAGCGTGGGTGTTGACTTCTTTATATGTGTTATTGTCGAGATTGAACACATAAAGGTGTTCCTGAGGCACTTCCTTGTCACCGGGCATTTCGTAGCTGTAGGTCTCGAGGGTGGGGCGGGGCGATGCCATTGAGTTGATTACCCAAAGTTTTTTAACTTTACGTGAGTCTTCGATATAGGTGGCAAAGTGTTTCGAGTCGGGACTCCATGCTCCGCCGACATAAGTGCGTTTGCCGGTGAGGGTATCGGTATTGAGGAAGCTGTAGGGCATTCCGAATCCGAAGTATAGTTCTCCGAATGTGGTCAGTGGTGTTTCAACGACAGTAGAGTCTTTGTCGTCCTTAGTTTTCTTGAGCTTTTCGTAGTCGGCACGGCTCATTCGGTAGAGGTTGAAGTCTTTGGCATAGACAACGCTTTTACCGTCGGGTGAGATGTTGGCCCATTCGGGGAAGCGCTCGTTGTCCCACTTTGTTGTGTCGCGCACGAGTGACTGGTCGGCAGGGTTATATATAAAGAAGAACTGCTGTTTTCCTTTCTGGGGACGTTCTTTGTGGAGGGTATCGGGTTTCACATCCTGTGAACCGACTACCGAGAAGGTGAATGTGCCATTTTTCTCTGCCTTGAGGTTGCGTATGGGCAGATGACGTCCTTCATGGGGATCGCGAGTTATTTCGGTAAGTTGCGCTGCGAGCCGGTCGTTGTCCCACAATAGTTTTTTTGATCGGGTGGCCGGATTGACGATGTACCAGTTGGTCCCTTCGTTGGTTTTGTAGCTGTACCAGAATTTGTCGCCGTCGGGTGTCCAGTGGGGATCGACAGTTGTGCTGAACAGCATGTTCTGCAATTTCGGTGCCGTGAATTTACGCGCCATGTCGTACTCGTGGAGCCGTTCTTCGGCTGATGCTTCTGCCACAGGCATAATCAGAGCTGTGAACAGCAGGGCTGCAATAGTCTTGTTGAAAAATTTCATTACAATAAATGTGGTTGGTATTTAAGGTTTGTTTTATTCTTTGGTTCCGTAGGCGAGATCTCCGGCATCGCCGAGGCCGGGAACGATGTAGGAGTGATCGTTTATTTCCTTGTCGATCGCTCCTGTCCATATCGTGGTTTTGTCGGCAGGGAATTTCTTTTTGATGTATTCCACAGCCTGTTCCGAAGCAATTACGGAGCAAACATGGATGTGGGATGGTTCTCCCTTAGTGAGGAGTGCGCGGTAGCTTAATTCCATCGATGATCCGGTAGCAAGCATCGGATCGGCGATGATAAGCGTCTTACCCTCGAGCCGAGGTGAAGCGAGATATTCGATGCAGATGTCGAAGGTGTCTTTTTCTTTATACTTGCGGTAAGCGCTGACAAAGGCATTTTCGGCATGGTCGAAATAGTTCAGGAAACCCTGATGGAACGGTATTCCGGCGCGGAAAATAGTGGCGAGAACCACAGGGGTGTCGATAACCTTGCAGTTGGCCACGGCGAGTGGCGTTGTCACTTCCTTAGATCGGTAGCGGAGCGTGCGGCTGATCTCAAATGCCATGATTTCTCCGATACGCTCGAGGTTGCGGCGGAAACGAAGCATGTCGCTATGAACGTCAACGTCGCGCAGTTCGGCCATATACTGGTTTATAATTGAATCGTAATCGGCAAAATTAACAACTTTCATAATTCCTTTATCTATCTTGAGTTATATGTCGGTAATCACGTGTTTGTAGGCATCAAAGTTACATAAAAAGTTGCAAAACGGGTCTAAAAAAACTGAATAACCTTACGATTGAGGTTCAATATCAGATAATTAAATATTTTTTAGTGAAATTATAATAAATCATTGCGACTTTTAGGCTATCTTTGTCGTTTGATATAATGTGAATAATAAAACATCAGAATATATGGAAAATAACAGTAATGAACTCGATCGTCTGAGCTACGCTCTCGGTCTGAGTATGGGAAACAATTTCAAGAGTTCGGGTATTGAATCAATTAATGTTCAGGATTTTGCTGACGGTGTAGCCGCAGTGTTCTACGGTTCTGCTCCCAAGATGTCGTATGACGACGCTAAGGAAGAGATCCGCAAATTCTTTACAGCTCTTGAAGAAAAACAGCGTGAAGCCGCTTCTAAGATGGCTGAGGTCAATAAGGCTGCCGGTGATGCTTTCCTCGCTGAAAACGGTAAAAGAGTGGAAGTTAAGACAACTCCTTCAGGTCTTCAGTATGAAGTGCTGACCGAGGGTGACGGTCCTACTCCCGCAGCCACCGATCAGGTAGAAGTTCACTATACGGGTAAATTAATCGACGGCACTGTATTTGACAGTTCGGTTGACCGCGGTATGCCTGCAACATTCGGTGTAACTCAGGTTATTCCGGGATGGGTTGAAGCTCTCCAGCTGATGAAGGCAGGATCGAAATGGCGTTTGTTTATCCCGTCGCAGCTTGCTTACGGTCCTCAGGGAGCGGGAAATATAATCGGTCCTAACGCTACGCTGATCTTCGATGTAGAACTTCTTAAGGTAATCGGCAAATAATCAGGAACTATTATATATAAACCAAATAATAAAACAACTTATGAAAAAAATTTTTATGGCTCTCGGAGCCGCTGCCATTATTGCCGGTGCAACTTCATGTAAAGATGTTGTAGGTTCTGGCAGCAGCGAAGACAAAGCTTTCGGCGATTCACTTGCAATGGCTTTCGGTCAGTTCTACGGTCAGCAGGTTAAAGCTCAGGAAGGACAGATCAGCGCTCAGTTCGGTGAAAAATTCAACCACGACAGCTTCGTTCGCGGAATACAGGCTGCATTGAAACTCGATACTGCCGATGTCAGCTACATGATCGGTTATAACATGGGTATTCAGGCAACATTCCAGCTTTATCAGTGGAATCAGGCCGGTGTGAAGGTTGATCCCGCAGTTCTTTCACGCGCGGTTGCTATGGCCCTCAATGATTCTACCGCTGATCCTCAGGCAGCTTATCTGAACTATCAGCGTTTAAACTCACGTCTTCAGGAGAAGATAGAGCAGCGCCGTCAGGCAGCTATGGCCGAAGAGGCTTCTGCCAACGTCAAAGCCGGTGCAGAATATGTAGCTGAACAGAAAGCGGCTGACAGCGCTATCCAGACAACTGAATCGGGTCTTTCTTATAAAATCGAAAACCCCGGAGCAGAACCTAAGGTAGCTGAAGGAAGCAACGTAAAAGTTATCTATACAGGCCGTCACGTCAATGGTGAACAGTTCGATTCTTCTAACGGAGAGGCTGTTACATTCAATATCAACGGCGTTATCCCCGGATTCCGTGAAGGACTTATGCTTCTTGGAAAAGGTGGAAAGGCCACTCTTTATATCCCCGGAGAACTCGCCTACGGACAAAATGGCGCTCCTGCCGGTGGTATCGGTCCTAACGAAACTCTCGTTTTCGATATCGAAGTAGTTGATATCGAACTTCCTGAATAAATCGGTAACGACGATATGAAAATGGAGGTCGGCCCTCGAGGTGACCTCCATTTTTTGTCGTTGCTATCCTGCTGTTATAAACGATCATCAAATAATCCATTCTTCCCGACTCAAAATGAAACTTCCGGTTAAAATCATTCTTATATCCATCATTTCAACTGTAGCTGTAGCTGCTGCTTCGTGCGGTTCGGAAACTCCTGTGGAAAAACTTTACAATCACAGCACCGAAATAACTTCACAGCCTGCCCGATGGGCTTCGTCGCTTCCAACTCTTAATTCTGTTCCTGATTCGGCTTCATATCTCATGGGATATATATATGGCACACGTCTTAACATGATGCTTTCCTCGGGGCGACTCGCCGAACTCGATAATATCGACCGTGAGGAGTTTGACAAGGGTATAGCGATGGCCCTTGACGCCGACTCCACTCAACTTGGCTTGCTTTACGGTATAATGATAGGTCTTGAACTTCGGGGCAACATGAATGCGATCAGCAGCGATATCGATCTTAAATGGAATACTGATCTTACTTATAAAGGTTTCTATCAGGGACTAAACGGCACGATACCTCAGGCACTTCCCGTGCAGCTCGTTGAGGAACAGCTCAACCGTCTGTTGCGTCCGTTCTTTGTTCCGGACGATTATCCGGTGATGGAAGATGAATCAGAAGATGTTAAATAAAGCTAAATAAGTAGCAAAATGACACAAATCCGTCTACTTTTACATAGATGGGTTTATAAACCGGAATAAAAAAATTATATTTGTAAAGTGTATTACACAGCTACTAACTAATTTCATGAAAATATGGAAAGAATTGACAATTTGGACAGGAAGATTCTTCAGATAGTGATGCACAATGCACGTATACCATCGAAAGATGTGGCAGTGGAATGTGGTGTGTCGCGTGCTGCTATACATCAGCGGATACAGAGGATGATAGATATGAAAATCATAACAGGTTCGGGATATAATGTCAATCATAAGGCACTCGGTTACACGACCTGTACGTTCATAGGGGTGAATCTTGAACGTGGAGCGATGTATCGCGATGTGGTTCCCGAGCTTCAGAAAATTCCCGAGATAGTGGAATGTCACTACACAACCGGTCCTTATTCTATGTTCATCAAGCTTTTCGCTCGCGACAACGAGCATCTTATGGATCTGCTCAACAATAAAATTCAAATGATTCCAGGGATTACCGGAACCGAGACACTGATTTCACTTGACCATAGTATCCACAGGGAAATTCCTGTCAATCAGGTGTCGAGATAGAATGTGGCCCGATGCGGGATCATGGTTTAATATAAAAAATTATACTTATGAGTTTTTCAGACGATTGCAACAGAGTTTTCGATTTATCGACCTCGAATTATCATATCACCGACAATGTAGATGCACCGGTTCAAAATCCGTTTCAGGCCGGTTCGATAGAACATACGCTATATGCCAAGAACTGGATCGACGCTGTTCAATGGCATCTTGAAGATATTATACGTGATCCCGAGATCGATCCCGTTGCCGCACTGGCGCTTAAACGCAGAATCGACCGATCCAATCAGGACCGTACCGATATGGTTGAAGAGATCGACACTTATTTCCGTGACCGATTTGCCGGAGTCAAGCCTCTTGACGGAGCCACTATCAACACTGAAAGTCCGGC
>CAZHHF010000076.1:0-8975 GCA_964531905.1 uncultured Bacteroides sp. | reverse complement strand
CTTCTTGTTGGTATAATCGGCGGATTTGCCGCGCTTATCCTCAAATTGTTGATTAACGCGATCTCTATGCTTCTCACCAACCATGTAAATGTGGCAGGTGGTAATTATATATATCTCATATATCCGGTTATAGGTATATTGCTGGCTGTACTATATGTGAAATATTTTGTGAAAGATAATATCTCTCATGGTGTCACACGCGTGCTTTACGCGATTTCTCAGAATAAGAGCCGTTTGAAGCCCCATAATATGTATTCTTCGCTTATTGCCAGTTCTGTTACTATCGGTTTTGGCGGATCGGTGGGAGCCGAGGGACCAATTGTGGCAACCGGAGCAGCTATAGGCTCAAATCTTGGACAGGTATTTAAAATGTCACCTCGTATTCTGATGATATTGGTGGGTTGTGGGGCGGCAGCAGGTATCGCCGGTATCTTCAAGGCGCCTATCGCAGGGATGCTTTTCACACTTGAAGTATTGATGATCGATCTCACGACTGTCTCGGTGATGCCTTTGCTGATTTCTTCAATAACAGCTGCTACGATAGCATATATATTTACCGGTTACGATGTGGAGTTCTTTTTTATTCAGAGCGAGGCGTTTGTGACAGGTCGAATACCTTTTGTGATCGTATTGGGGATTTTTTGCGGTCTGGTGTCGCTTTATTTCACCCGCGTGATGAATATGATGGAGACTTTCTTCCGCAAAAAACTTAAAACTCAATGGAAGAAGACGGTTGTAGGAGGTGTGATTCTTGCAGGGTTAATATATCTGTTCCCGCCTTTATATGGTGAAGGATATTCTTCAATAAACGGATTGCTCGGAGGTCACCCCTCATCCATAGTCGACAACAGTATATTCTATTCCGATGGCAATCAACCGTGGTTTATACTCCTGTTTATAGCGTGTATCATATTGCTGAAAGGATTCGCTACATCGGCAACTACCGGTGGCGGCGGTATAGGAGGAACGTTTGCTCCATCACTTTATGTAGGTTGTATGACAGGCTTTTTCTTCGCATTTCTGTTCAATTATTTTTTCACAGATCTAAGTCTGTCGACAAAAAACTTTGCGTTGATGGGTATGGCAGGAGTTATGTCGGGTGTGATGCATGCTCCGCTTATGGCAATCTTCCTTACCGCGGAAATGACCGGAGGTTATGATCTGTTTCTGCCGCTACTCATTGTGTCGGCAATTTCTTATGGCACGATAAAACTGTTTGAACCTTACAGTATCTACACCATGCGACTTGCCAGCCGAGGAGAATTGCTGACTCATCACAAGGATAAGGCAGTGCTTACACTTTTGAAAATGGACTCAGTGATTGAAAGAGATTTTATGACGGTACGCCCTGAAATGAATCTTAAACAGATGGTTGAGGTTATCTCCAAGAGTAACCGCAATCTATTCCCTGTTGTTAATGGCGAGGGGGTTCTGCTCGGTATCGTTCTTCTTGATGATATCCGTAACATCATGTTCCGTCCGGAATTATATAGGCGAATGTATGTAGATAAGTTTATGAGTGCGCCCCCGGCTAAGATTGAAGTTGGAGCGACGATGGAGAGTGTGATGAAAACTTTTGATAATACAGGAGCATGGAAT
Source organism: uncultured Bacteroides sp. (assembly GCA_964531905.1). Classification (GTDB taxonomy): domain Bacteria; phylum Bacteroidota; class Bacteroidia; order Bacteroidales; family Muribaculaceae; genus CAJUPY01. The sequence goes on along the minus strand of CAZHHF010000076.1, from coordinate 7,376 downwards.
CTTCCGGTAATAGAAAATGGAAGGTATGTGGGATTTGTTTCTAAGTCAAAGATTTTCAACTCCTACCGAAGGGTATTGAGGCATTATTCAGAAGATTGACGTATTTTTTTTCAGTCGTTGGTTAAACGTTCTGTGACGAATTGCGTCATATACACAAATAGAAATTATTACTGCTACGGTCGGTTGTTGTGGTAAATTTCTATAAATAAAATGAAAATTATATATATAATTATAATATGTCATTTAGAATAATTAACTTTGTTCCCATAAAATCCCTTAAAGAAAAAATCACTTTATGAAACGTGTATTACAATTATTGCTGTTTGTAGCAGTTGCAGTGTTCACCATGAATGCACAGCAGCCTATCGAATGGAAGGCTTCTGTAAAAATGATTTCTGCCAAAGAAGGAGTTATTTCACTTGAAGCTGTCATATCCGACGGATGGCATCTTTATGGAACCAAACTTCCTGATGGAGGTCCGCGTCCCACATCTTTTGATTTCGCAAAATCGAAAGGTATCGAACTCGTAGGAAAACTTACTCCTTCAGAAGCACCTGAAACTCACATGGATTCTCAATTCGGTATCGAACTTAATTATTGGGTAAACGATGTGACTTTCAGTCAGAAATTCCGTCTTAAAGGAAAACAGGCCGATGCTTCGGTAGAAGCAACTGTGAAATATATGGGATGCAACGATGAAACCTGCATGCCCCCGAAAACAGCCAATCTCTCAGTCCCCGGTGCTAAATTCGTTAAAAAATAAATAAACCTAAATGAAACGTTTATTATCATTATCAATTCTTGTTGCAATCATTTCGTTTGTCTCTCATGCTCAGATTCTTGAGCCTATTACCTGGGATACAAGCGTTGAAATGACATCTGACACTCAAGGCGTTGTGAAATTCAATGCCACAGTTGAAGATGGCTGGCATCTCTATGGACTCACTTTGCCTGAAGGCGGTCCGCGTCCTACTTCTATCAAATTCAATGAGACTCCCGGAGTTAAGTTCGGAGAACTTACCCCTTCTCGTAAGCCTATTGAGAAAGTCGATATGGTTTTCCATCTTCAGCTGAGCTGGTGGGATTCTGATGTCGCTTTCACAATGCCGTTCACTATAACCGATGGAAAGGCTCACACTTTGGAAGGAACAATCTCTTTCCAGGGTTGTAACGATGAAACATGCGTTGCTCCCGCTAAAGAAGCTTTCTCGGTATCAGTAGGTTCTTCTCTTCCTGCCGTAGCCGAGGAATCGGCGGAACCGGTTGCAGAAGAGGCTCTTGCTGATGCACCTGTTGAAACCGCTGCAGTTTCAGCTGCCGATCTATGGGCGCCTGTTGAATTCCCTACAGTTGATACTAACGAATCGATAACCGCATCTCCGTGGTGGAAGATTTTCCTTTTAGGATTTGTAGGTGGTCTTGTGGCACTGCTCACTCCCTGCGTATGGCCTATGATTCCGATGACTGTAAGCTTCTTCCTCAAGAAGAGTGCAAACAAGTCAAAATCTATCCGTGACGCATCTATTTATGGCGCTTCAATCGTTGTTATTTACCTCGTGCTTGGTCTTGCAATCACTCTTATCTTTGGAGCAAGCAAGCTCAATGATCTTGCGACTAATGCAGTGTTCAATCTTGCATTCTTTATCCTTCTTGTGGTGTTTGCGATCTCGTTCTTCGGAGCTTTCGATATTAAACTTCCTTCAAGCTGGAGCAACAGCATGGACTCTAAGGCTGAAGCGACTTCAGGTCTGCTCAGTATCTTCTTCATGGCATTCACTCTTGTACTTGTTTCATTCTCATGTACAGGTCCTATTATCGGAACCCTTCTCGTTGAAGCTGCTTCGCAGGGCGATATCACCGGTCCCGCAATCGGTATGGGTGGTTTTGCCATTGCCCTTGCATTGCCGTTCACAGTATTCGCAATCTTCCCGTCATGGCTTCAGAGTACTCCTAAATCAGGCGGCTGGCTCGGCTCAGTGAAAGTGGTTCTCGGTTTCCTTGAACTTGCATTGTCATTAAAATTCCTTTCGGTTGCCGACCTCGCATACGGATGGGGAATTCTTGACCGTGAAGTGTTCGTGTCACTCTGGATCGTAATATTCGTTCTTCTCGGAATGTACCTTCTTGGTAAACTGCGTTTCAGCCATGATGCTCCCCTTGAAACTATTGGCGTATTCCGCTTCTTCCTTTCACTGATTTCACTTTCATTCGCAATGTATCTTGTTCCCGGACTTTGGGGCGCACCGCTCAAGAGTGTCAGTGCATTCGTTCCTCCATTGTTCACTCAGGACTTCAATCTATACGCAGGTGGTCAGTTCGAAGAGTTCGATGACTATGACAAAGCAATGGCGTATGCCGCTCAGAACAACCGTCCGGTGCTTATAGACTTCTCAGGTTACGGATGTGTTAACTGCCGTAAAATGGAAGGTGCCGTATTTGATACTAACGAAGTAGAACAGATCGTAAAAGAGAACTTCGTGCTTGTTAAACTTATGGTTGATGATAAGAAACTTCTTGACAAGCCTGTTACAGTTGAAGAAAACGGTAAGAAAGTCGTTCTTGAGACTGTAGGTGACAAATGGAGCTATCTGCAGCGTTCTAAGTTCGGAGCCAACAGTCAGCCATACTATATCATCCTTGATAAGGAAGGTAAAGCGATGAGCGGTCCGGCTTATTACGATGAAGATCTTCAGAAATTCATCAACTGGCTTAACGGTGGTATGTCCACCTGGCAGTCGGCAAACTGATAATTTCTATTTTACCGATGTCTCATTCTCGACAGGAAAAAATTGAAGCACTCGGTAAAGTTATTGACACCCTTGACATTCTCCGTGTGGAATGTCCGTGGGATAGGAAACAGACTAATGAAAGTCTGCGTCCGAACACGATAGAGGAAGTCTATGAACTTTGCGATGCCTTGATTAAAAACGATAACGAAAACATCAAGAAAGAACTCGGTGACGTATTACTCCACATCCTCTTCTATTCCAAAATAGGAGAGGAGCGTGGAGTCTTCGATATATACGATGTCGCAGAAGCACTTAATTCTAAATTGATTTTTCGTCATCCACATGTGTTTGGCGATACTGCCGTTTCAGATAGCCATGATGTTGAGCTTAACTGGGAACAGATCAAGCTCAAGGAGAAAGGCGGAAACAAAACTGTGTTGTCGGGTGTTCCCGATGCTCTTCCAGCCATGATAAAAGCTTATCGAGTGCAGGAAAAAGCAGCTAACGTAGGTTTCGATTGGGAGTCGCCGGCCGATGTATGGAACAAAGTCAAAGAGGAAATCAGCGAATTTGAAGCAGAAGTCGATACTTTGGATCATGAGCGGATGGAATCGGAGATGGGTGACCTGTTGTTCGCTATTATAAACGCAGCGCGTCTCTATAAAATCAATCCGGAAAATGCTCTTGAGAAGACAAACCGTAAGTTTATCGACCGTTTCGGCTATATTGAGGCTCAAGCGGCAAAACAAGGGAGGAATCTCAAGGATATGACACTTGATGAAATGGATTCACTATGGAATGACGCTAAGAAACTTGAAAAAGATATATGAAAATTTTTAAAACGATGTTGATTCTGCTGATGGCGTTTGCACCGGTTCTGACAACTGCGCAAGCGCCATTGACAGCAACTAAATATGTTAAAAGCACACATCCGGTCAATGCTCAGGCAACAGCTGTTGACAATACAAATAATCAGGATGCGACCCGCATTACTGTCAGTTTGGTAAGTCAGCCTAACACATCTTCGCGCATAGATTCCGTGCATCTCAATAACGGGAAAGCGGTTTTGGCCGCTGTTGATATTGATGGTGTGGATTTCGGCCGTTATTTCCAATGGGAAGAAGATGGAGTTATAAATGTTGATGTTGATTTTCCGCGTCAAAAGAAATTTGTAAAGAACGCAACTGTAGTTTTTCACACCGTGCATGGTGATATAATTGCAGATCTATCGCCTGTTTTTAAAGCGAAACGATTCCGGAAGTGATAGTCTGTATAACCGAGAAACCGAGCGTAGCAAAAGACATCGCGGCCATATTGGGCGCGACAACCCGTCGTGACGGATATTTTGAAGGGGGTGACTACTGTGTTACATGGACTTACGGCCATCTCTGCACTCTTAAGGATCCGGCTGATTATTCTGAATTATGGAAACGATGGTCATTGGGCGCACTGCCTATGATCCCACCTAAGTTCGGGATCAAACTTATTTCCGACAAAGGTATTGAGGCTCAGTTTAAGGTTATTGAAACACTTGTTGCCAAAGCGTCAGAAGTAATTAACTGCGGTGACGCCGGTCAGGAAGGTGAGTTGATACAGCGATGGGTAATGCAGAAAGCTGCAGTACATTGTCCGGTGAAACGATTGTGGATATCATCCCTTACCGATGAGTCTATAAGAAAAGGATTTCAGGAGTTGAAGCCTGAATGTGATTTCAACAATTTGTATCACGCAGGACTTTCGCGTGCGATCGGTGATTGGTTGCTTGGTCTTAATGCAACCCGACTCTATACTCTTAAATATTCCTCTCACGGTAATGTACTCTCGATAGGACGCGTGCAGACGCCGACACTTGCACTGGTTGTGCAGCGTCATCATGAGATAGCAGGTTTCAAGTCGGAAGATTTCTGGGAATTAAAAACCGTTTACCGCGACACAACATTCAATTCTACTTCGGGCCGTTTTCTCAAAATTGAAGATGCCGAGAATGCATTACGTGAAATATCAGGAGTCCCGTTTGTAATACGTTCGGTTACAGATAAAAAGGGGAAGGAAGCTCCCCCGCGTCTTTTTGACCTGACCTCGCTGCAGGTTGAGTGTAACCGTCGGTGGGGTTGGACTGCCGATGATACATTGAAACTGATTCAGTCATTATATGAGAAGAAAGTAACAACATATCCGCGCGTTGACACAACATATCTCAGTGACGACATATATCCGAAGATTCCGGATATATTGAAAAAAATGCACCCATACGCGGCACAGACAGCTCCTGTGCTTGCTGCGAAAATACCGAAATCGAAGAAAGTATTTGACAATTCTAAGGTAACCGATCACCATGCCATCATCCCTACCGGTGAGTCACCGTCGGCGCTTGTGGGTGACGAACGCAAGATGTATCATCTCATTGCTCTTCGTTTTATAGCTGCTTTTTATCCCGATTGTACGTTTTTGGCCACCACAGTAATCGGCACAGCATCGGAAAAGGAATTCAAAGCATCGGGTAAAGTTATTACTGATCCCGGTTGGCGCACGGTACTTCAGCCAACATCATCGTCGGAAAATAACGATGAGGATGATAAAATACTTCCTGCATTCACCGAAGGCGAATCGGGGCCTCATGAACCAGCCGTTCTAAAGAAGAGTACACAGCCTCCGAAATACTATACCGAGGGTTCGCTTCTGCGTGCAATGGAATCGGCGGGAAAAACTGTAGATGATGAACAGTTGCGTGAAGCCATGAAAGAGAATGGAATCGGGCGTCCGTCAACGCGTGCAGCTATAATAGAGACACTTTTCAAGAGAAAGTATATATATCGTGAACGGAAGAATATTATGGCATCTCAGGCTGGTATAGAACTTATCGCAACCATAAATCAGGAACTGCTTAAAAGTGCGAAACTCACCGGTATATGGGAAAATAAGCTCCGACGGATAGAGCGAGGCGAGTATAAAGCCTCTGAGTTTATCGACGAGCTTAAGAACCAGATAAATGAGATTGTGATAAATGTTCTTAACGACAATTCTTCTAAACGGATCATAGTCGCCGAGGAGGTTAAGACAAAATCTAAATCGGAAACTAAAAAATCTGATTCCGAGGTTACCCGTAAGAGATCAAAACCGGTTAAATCACTTGATCAGATCCCGTGTCCTGTATGCGGATCGGGACATTTGGTGAAAGGACATTCGGCCTATGGTTGCAGTAATTATGCAGCCGGATGTAAAGTGCTGTTTCCGTTTTCAGAATATCCTGCCGAACTTACGCCTGCGAAACTTGCGGCTGCAATAAAAAAATTGAAGAAATGAAAGAAGAGATATTCCCTATAGTGTCATCAGACGGAAAAGTGATTGGAAAGGCAACCCGAAAAGAGTGTCATGGTGGATCTATGCAGCTTCATCCGGTAGTTCACCTTCATGTTTTCGGCCGTGACGGCTCAGTGTATCTGCAGAAGCGGTCGATGAATAAAGATATTCAACCCGGGAAATGGGATACTGCAGTAGGTGGACACGTTGACTATGGTGAAACTGTGATTGATGCACTTTTGCGGGAGGCTCGTGAAGAACTCGGGTTAACCGATATATCTCCCGTCCATATCGTAAGTTATGAGTTTATCAGCAGTAGGGAACGTGAGTTGGTCAATGCTTTCTATATCGTTGTAGATCCTGAATCGTTCTCTCCCGGAATCGATCCTGTAGAGATTGACGAGGCTCGTTTCTGGACCTGTGATGAGATCGAGTCAGGGATTGGACAAGGAATTCTTACTCCTAATTTCGAGCAAGAGTATAAGCGTATAATTAACGACGTGAAACTATGAGTGCGTCTCTAAACTCAATATTGCAATGGATAGGGGTGTCGGTGGCCGTTCTCCTTGCCGTTCTGTATGTTATTAAATGCTTAAAAGGAGACCGATCATCATGCCGATCATGTGAGTTGAGCGAGACATGTATTAAGCGTAAGAATAAAAAAGGGAAGTCGCAATGAAAAAGACTGTTACTATAGTAATACCTGTATGGAATCGGGAAAAATTGATAATCAGGACACTTGATTCTTTTGCAGCGCAAGACTGTAGTATGTTCAGTTTTATTGTTGTCGATAACAATTCAACCGACCGTTCGGTGACTGTTGTTTCCGAATGGATAGGGCGACATCCTGAAATAGATATAAAAATGCTCTTTGAGAGCAAACCGGGTGCAACTGCGGCGCGTAATACGGGGCTGAGAGCTGTATCCACGCCTTATGTCTTGTTTTTTGATTCCGATGATATTTCGTTGCCCGGACATCTTGATAAGATCGCATCCCGATTATCTTCGAACCGGCCGGTTGATATACTCGGATGGGATATCGATATGGAGCTGAAATCAGGTCAACGTAAGCTTTGCCGTTTCCATTCAGAATATCCCATGTTCAATCATCTTGTGCATGCAACATTGGCTACACAACGGTTTCTGGTCTCAACTTCTCTTGTAAGAGATGCCGGTGGATGGAATGAATCATTGCCGGGGTGGAACGATTATGAACTTGGAGTAAGATTGTTGCTATCGGCGCATACAATAGAGAAACTTAAATCTGACGGACCGGTTGTCAGAACTTATTTTACTGAAGATTCTATTACCGGACGATCTTTTTCTTCCAGTCCTGACAAGTGGGAG
>CAZHHF010000075.1:0-9009 GCA_964531905.1 uncultured Bacteroides sp. | reverse complement strand
AGGTAATCAAAATGGTGAAATCTCCCAAGACCGGAGCTTACGTCTTCAAAGAAGAAATGGTTCCTAACGATGCTGTAAAAGACGCCCTTAAATAATCTATACAGATATTGTAACGACACTCAAGTGTCAAACCCATATAAAGGTTGTACCAATTCTGGTGCAACCTTTTTTATTTTTATTCATATCCAATCACGGCCATTGAGACTACACCGCCCCACGCTATTAACCGCTCTCCTATGCATAGCTCATATATTTAACTTCTATTCTATTCAATTTATAATCCTGTTCTTCATCCACATATTGCTAATCTAACAGAGAGACCTCATGATTCATCCCCCACGAATATCATATAAAACGAATGAGGGCAACTCGTCTCGAGCAGCCCTCATTAATTTGTGGAATGTTAGGTCAGATTACATATTGATTACATCAAAGTACATGTATGATCTTTATGTAGATTTTACCTTCAAGAACACCCCACTTGTGTGTTACTTTAACTGGTACCTGTAGATAAGCATCATTCTGCAACGGCGCACCGTTATTAGTGAATGTAAGCTCATTAGTATTTACGTCCACTGTTGCCGACATGTTAAGTGACACAAGCGATCTTTCATTTGAACCGTTAGTATCATCGGTAATCATGATATCTTTACCAGTTGCATTACCGAATACAGGCGTATTGACTCCATAATAATCCCAAAGTTTAGCCGGCATGCCTGTAGTATTTGCGACAACCTGATCATAAGCATCTTTCAGTGAGAAAAGCTGCTGAAGACCAACAATCTGGGCTGACGAGTTATCTTTAACTTCGGCACCTTTCAGGATAGGATCCTTAAGAGGTTTAACAATCTGCAGATAAATCTCAGCGAAGTCCAGATTATTCGCGGCGATGCCATTAAGGTATGCGCTCCACTTAACAGTCATCTTAGTCGCATTTGACACCAGGGCTATACCCGACTCATTGTTGTCTATGCGTACACTAACGTTATTTAACGAACTGTTCGCACCAGCATCTGTATAAGTCTTGTCACCTGCAAAACCGGCAGGGAATGACAATGTCGCACCTGAATAAGTTCTGCCAAACCTGAGATTCCATGTCGCACACGGAATCAAACCGGTGATATAAGGCTTATGGCGACCTTCAAAGATGTTGGTATTATATTCAGCCGTTGTTGTTATGCCATCCTGATAGGGTACGGGATAGAGAAGCATGGTATTATTAACCCACTTCGTATTGTCGGTTGAACCAAGTACCGGAGTTGCGAGATTATTGGTAACAGTCACAGTAAATGTGATTGATACATCGGGAGTCAACACGCGCGTATCCTTGAATTTGAGTGTTATAGTATAGAGTTTTGATTTTGTCTGAGCGATTCCGCCTATTTCTGCATTCGTAAGACTGAAGCTCATGATAGGAATTGGAGTTCCATCATTGCTCGGGTTTACATCAGCTTTTACATTGCCTGCAAGATTTGAGTTTACGACACCGTCAACCTTTACCTCAACAGAATAGGGAGTCTGACCATAACGGGTATAGAATTCTTCCTTAGAGATACCACCATCGGGGAACATCGACAGTACATTCTTGGTCATCATATCCCATGTAACTTCATAGTTATATGGTCCACATGCCAAATCACTCTTGAAGTCATATACAGTATATGCAAGCGGAGCAACGTCTTTCTCTGTATAAAGTATTTTGAAATAACGTTCATCAACGAGATTATTCTTACCGTTTGTCTGATTCTTAGTATCAACAAGATATACATGTACAATAGGCTCCTTACCGATAGCAGCTCTATTGAAACTTTCGGTTGAGTTGCCTTTCAGAGCGATAGGAGTGAGCGTTGATCCCTCAATTTTTGCAAATGACTGCTGGTTGGCTTGTCCGGGTACAACATTATTATCTGCATTCTTGGGATAATACGGTGCTGATGCTACAGCATAACTTACTGCAAAGCCATACTCTTCCAACTCGTTGAATGACAAAGGCCTGTGAGTATTAGGTTCAATGAATGCACAGCCTTGAACAAGTTCATCGAGATTCAGCGTTTTGTCGAATACATGAGGATAAGCAATCATCTCAACCGAATTCGATTCGTAAACCGATGCTGAATCATTGAAATGAAGATTTATATCAGCACTTACTGCCGAAGTCTTCTCAAGTTTCGGAGTAAAATAAGTTTCATTAACGCGGGAATATTCCGAATAAACGCTGAACGCAGTCTCATTCTTGAACAGATGTTTACTTGCCACAGGAACTTTAAGAGAAACGATATTGATCTTATTATCACTGCGTAAAAGAGTACCAGTCACTGACTTACCGGCTTTTACCGTAAGAACGCCGTTATTGTCAACTGAGCCAGATATATATTTGATCAGGTCATTGTCACCCGAACGAGACAAACGTACCTCAGCTGCCTCAGAAACAAACGCGATATTCTCCATATCCAGATCAGCATCAGTAATTGTACCCGGGCTAACACGATATCTAATGGTCTTGTTATTATTAGTCACCATTATTTCATTACCGCTTGGAAGCCATTTACCACCTGTATATTTAAGAACATTGTATTTAGCAGAAAGGAATTCTATGGTCGGAATACCATCAATATAGAGATCTGGAATCAGGGTAACAGAAGTCAATCTGCCACCGATCACACCGGCAATCGTATTGATTGCATTATCGACCTCTGTAGAGATCTTCTGGCTCAGATCCTCAAGTTTCTGATTGATTTCCTTGATGCCTACATTCTTTATGTCATTGAGTTTTTTCTCAAAGTCAGCTTTAGTCTCACCCAACTCTTTCTGAAGAGACTCGATATTAGGATTGATCGTATTGTTAATCTGTGACTGAATACCATCTATTATCTTTTTATACTCATCCAAAGCATTCATCTGAGTTTCTAAAGATGTCACAGCTTTCTGAAGATCAGATAGAGTGTTGTCGGTAGACGTCTGATAAGTAGAAAGTCCACTTTCAATACCTTTTATCTTTCCTTCCAGAGTTGAAATCGCGTCGGTATTTGAAGTCAGTTTCTGGTCAATAATCTTTTGACATTCAGCTATAGCTTCTTTAATCGCCTCACTTTTTGCGGTTTCAGCTGCTAATTTTGCAGCGTTTGACATAGCAAGAGCCTCAGCAGCTTTCTGAGCTGCCTGATCGCCGGTTTCAGCGGCTTTTTTTGCGTTCTCTAAAGCTTGGGCGACGCCGTCTCTTGCCGCTTTTGCTATAGCATCGCTTTGCGATAATGCGGCACTCAAAGTAGCCAGTTGCTCGCTCAGATCCGTTGTTGTCGCATCAAGACGACATATATCGTCGTCATAATCCTTACATGACGTAAATGTCATGGGGGCGAAAGCGGCCAACATTGAAATCAACGCTACGTTTACAAAGTTTTTCTTCATACTAAAATTGTTGATTTTAATTAATAATATATTATTAAGCATTTTGCTTCATTATAAAATACACGGCAATCTGCCGGCACCATAAATTTTAATCGGTTCTCTTTAATTTACTCTGACTAATTTTTCAAATTTAATTGTTATATTTGCATTGATATTGTTTGAAATCGCATGCAAATATCACACATATTTTTGATTTTTCCAAATATATTTGTGTTTTTTTGAAAAAATTATGTCCATTAACCAACGTATCTGTGAACTCATTGAACACGAGCAATTATCTATTGCCGCATTTGCTCGAAAAATAGGTATTGGAGACCAGACTGTTAGATCAGTATGCGTTATCCGAAGAAATAAACCCAGCTTCGATTTTCTACAGGCTATAATTCAAACATTTGAGTGGGTTAGCGCAGAGTGGCTGATTACAGGTAAAGGTAATATGATTCGGAAAACGGAAGAATCCGACGAGAATTCACCCAATCTTGAACTGAAACCATTGATTGACTACATGCGCGATAAGGATCACCGGATAGAAGAACTGATCGAAGAACGAACAAAATGGAAAATAAGATATGAAAGTTTAATCAACAAAGATTAAAATTTAATCCCCACGACTCATTATAACAATCGAACTGTACCCGTAAAGTCTGATGCCTGACTTTACGGGTACAGTTCAATTTGATACTGACCTTTATGGTGTATAGAATTATCTTGCGATATCAGTCAACCGATTATAAATCATATCGCTCATACATAAATTGACTTAATTATACGAGAACCTGAGATACGGATTCCCAAACAAATGGAGACAACCCCATGCCGTAACATTAGGATATACATCCTTTACTTTCATATTCGCTTTATACATCGCATCGGCCACAATCTCTCCGTTTCTCAGGCATTGCAGAAATTCTTCTAACCATATCGGTGTGATATCGATGGGCAAGCTCCACATTGGAGCAACAATCGTTCTGTAACCACCTTTCAGCAAATCTTTAACAAGACTATGTATACTAACAGAAAAACTTGCATTTCGCGCGCTACCTGAATGACATATAAATATAAGTCCCAGACGCCCCCTGCCAATGACATTACCTAAATCGTGGAGCGGTCTATCGTTGACATATACCCTTCTATATTCGCTTATATCCTTACCGCCGTGCGCACAGATCATATTTATATCAGAATCAAGCGGCGATTGCGGATATAACGTCAGATATGATTTTCCGTGATACCTACCTACGATATCACCAACTTTAGAATGTAATAAGTTAAGAGCATAATCACCATACTCTTCTGAAACATCGACAGGACACCAGTATGAGAACGACGGTTGATTAATCGTCAATGATCCGCAACTTTTTATATTTAACTCGGTAGAAAACACATTGGCGATTGCTTTCTCTTCACCGATAAACCGATTCGTTTCCTCATCGATTATAAGATTGGTAGGGATCGAAGCAAAATCCATATCTTTAGAAATCAATAATCTTTCGGCCTCATTATCGATACTCAACTTCAGTCCCCACGAAATCAACTGTTCAAAAACACCTCTTGAAACATCCTGATGTTCTTCCGGGGTAACAGTGTAGATCTCCCCTTTGGAATCCTTCTCGGTTATCTTAAAAGTCAGCGAGCTGATAAACTCAGCTACATCATTTACCCTCAACCTATGCCACACCGGCAGGTCACTTTTTGAAAAAGATGACTTATACATTGACACACAGTATGACGATTTTTCACCTTTTCCAATCCACATTATTACATCTTCTGGCTCAACATTTATCAACTGGCGCATATCATCGATATTCTCATATATCGACTCTACATTCTCAACGCTAACCTTGTTGAGAATAAAAGGAGATAACGGAGATTCAACGTCCTTCTCGTTCAAAGCGATCGTCAAATCGGTTTTTACGCTCATGGCTATAAGAAAATCCGAGAAATTATTTGACACGTACGACTCATCAAGTAAATTTCTCGCCACTATCGATGCTTCATATAGATCTGTTGACAAATCCTTTAAAGACCTCGTGGAATTCAGCTTTACCAATTTCTCAATCAATAAATTACGTGAGTTAGAACCTTCGATAGTCTGTAATAGCCTCTCAACACCCTTATCGCCTATAACCATCCCACGGAAAAGAGACTCATACATATCAAGACATGACGTGAGACTCCTATCCACGTATTTCTTTACGGTAACAATCAGTGTTAGCCAGGGAGCAGCCGATTTTGAACCATATTGAAGGATATTTTCTCTGTTTTGATCTAAGTAGTCACATATCAGCCCTGGCAACTTCCTCCGTGAACCGTCATCGAAAATCATCATTGTCAGTAACGTATGCCTGAAACTGTTTCTTTCCCAAAAATCAAGCGACAACGAATCCACATAGGCCTGTAACAGACTAACTATGTCAACAACGTAAAACTTGAATTCACGCATTATCCTTGCCAGAAGCCATGTAACCTCAAATGCAATCTCTTTGGTTACTCGCTGACTCGTAACCAATATCCTTAATGTAATATTAAGAAAAATAAACGCATAAACCGTATCATGCTGCTCGGTATATACCTTTGACGCGCAAAGAAATGAATTCTGCTTCATGCCATCTTCATAACCCGCTACAATCATTTCTTCCACCATATCACGTACCTGCTGATAATCACCCCTGTGCGAAAGATGACGCAACACATTTGACCATACCATATAAAAAAGCCAGCTTGAAGCTTCACTATCTACGATGCTATGAGCAATGCATAAATTAACAGCCGCATTCTGCAACCAAACATCTTCCCACTCTAAGGAATTATCTCTTTCAGCGCATGCGTCATTGACATAACTCAGAAAAACAGCCTTATCATGTTCCGACAACGAATTACGAATATTTTCATTTATAATTGCGATCCTCGGATACTTACCCAGCTTCATATATGCCGTTCGCATCACCCGCTCTATATCATCTCTCCAGTTCACGAGTTTGTATCGATCCTGTTCCACTACACGCTTTTGCGAAAGTTGTCCCCATTGTTTGTAGGCCAACGATAGCAGAACAGTATTGGCTGTAAGTATATCTGATTTGAATGAATCGGCTAAAATCGGAACAATCTTACGCTGATTTTCATAACTCACCAATACTTCATCCAACAACGTGCTAACAATATCTGTCAGCTGATCCGTTATATCTGGTTCGTCACGGCGTTGCCATAATGATTCAAAAGTTGATAATAACTCGTCCATACTCTTTATTTAACTCCTCTCAATATAATATTTATGTTCTTCACTAACATATCGTTCCCTCACAGCTCCTTAACTGCCACAATCGGTTTCACATGTCAAGCATTGAAGTCGATTTTTCTTAAATACAAATATACCGCTTAAATTCCAACCATCAAACACAACGCAACTAACCCTCACCAAAAATTAGATATGCTTTCGCCCCAATAGCCTTCACCCTACCAACACATTGATCCCCAGCAGATTGTAGGGCTGCTTCGTGGAGCAGCCGGGTCCAATGATTGCACTCGACTGCGTCGGAGACGCTCAACATACATAACCCGGGTGAAGCAAATCGAAACTTTACGCAGTAATGACGATATCGTCTGGTTTCGAAGATGCCCAACCGAGTATAATGCGCTACATCACTCAGCCTAAAAACAACTATCGTCTTCCTATAAATATCTGAAATTCAAATATTATTATTAATTTAGCAACCACTACAGTTAATTATTGGTAAGAATCCAATACGATGATTGTATGTGTTCACATAATAATGGAATGTATGGAGAATCATAATGTGAAAGCAACAAACGTATTTTTTAACGAAAAACGATTACTGTTCTTTATTCTATTGATAATGACTTTAAGTTACCGACTTTTTGCCAACGGCGACCCGGTAATAAGTTATTCATCGATAAATCGCGTTGCAAATCCTGAACCCCTCTCCATTTCTGAAATCAAAATCATTCATGAGCAAATAAATATCACTCATGTTGACGGCTATAATTGCTTTGATATAACCTATCGGTTTAAGAATGATTCCGATAAGGATTTCCCGGAAATTCATTATGGCTTTCCTATTGATTATCTTGTTTCAGATGAACAGGAAACCTATACTTTGTCATCGGACTACTTTACCGAAAGCATGTATGAAACAGGCTGGTGCGACAAACTGATAAAAGATATATCTTTTCAGTTTAATAACACAGAATTACAGTTCCATTATGCAAAAGAAAGTATGAGGGAAGCTGGATATAAGGTAAAAATATATGATAATGGAGAACTCGAAGACTCGATTCCTATCGATGCTGTAAATCGTCGATGGTTTTACACAAAGTTTTCAATGACTCCAAAGTCAGAAGCAACATTTAAAGTACAGTATAAAGTATATGCCAATTCTGAAATCGCCCTATACGGCGATTATAATTTCTCCAAATATTTCCGAGGAGTCAATAAGCCATACATACATCTGCTCAACCACCCTTCATTACTTCGATATTTTTGTTCGAAGTTCACGATTCTTTATGATTTTAGCCCGGCCAAACATTTCGGTAATGGTGAAGCTTTCACCATTGATATCGATATTGATCTATCGAACCTTGACAATCCTCATTTGATGCTTGATGGATTCGATTGTTTTACCATGCATCTAAAACGACATTATGATGCGGTCAATCCCGGAAATCTGAAGCCAAAAAATCTTAGTATCAATTTCAATCCCAGAACCGATCAAGAATATATCAAGCGTAAAATTACACCTTTCGTAATCTCCTCTGATAAATATGATGTACGTCAATCACCGAAGACTATCGATATAGAATTTCATGAACCGACATTCGTTTCCGAAATTATATGCGACATTGACACTGCTATAATTAAATCAATAAACTCAAACATAACCTACGCAAATGGTGAAGTAAAAGAGGTTCGTTACATAAAGAATACACAATTTGAATGTAGCAAAGAAATGGATTTACCTATAGTACTTACCATTACCGACTACTACAATGATAGCGTAATTTTGAACGATGAAATCAACAGTTGCTACAATTTGCCGGAAAAGCTGAATGAACCACATTTTAAAATCAAGAAAATCAGGCTCGATTTTGAAACGCCCTCTACATCTCAATCGAATAATTTATACCGAAGCATTCGTATCTTGGACTCACGGTTCAACAACTGAAAAATTCCGAAATCAATTATTCCATTGTTATTCTAATAACCTTATTCACGTAATATTACACAACCAAATGGTATGGACAGTGTCCGCCATTAGCACAGTGATGATCAAAAAAGTAGGGATGCCTCCCTGGAGCATCCTTATAAATCAAAAGATGCAGGGACGTCACGGCTCGTGCGTCCGCCGATACACCAACCTACACCCGACTGCGTCGGAGACGCATAACATACACAACCACGGTGGAGCGAAGCGGTACCTGGGAATCTACCCGATCTGCAACTTTAACTTCCGTTAAACTCAACCTTCATCCCCCTGACACACAACCGATAAATTGTTAAAACCCGCGTTAATTCCGACCGACCATCCCCGTTTTACAGTAATACTTTTTCGTCGGGCCTCACTTTCAGCATATTAACTTTGCATC
>CAZHHF010000074.1:0-9039 GCA_964531905.1 uncultured Bacteroides sp. | reverse complement strand
CGTTCATCCTCATCGGTCTCTGTACTTCTGTTATGTGGGGCGGTATCTTCAATATGGCTGTTGAAGGTCTTGGCAAGTACACCGCTATCGCTTCAGGCGCATTCATGACAATGGTGTTCGGTTGCGCTGTTATGGTCGCTCTTCAGGGATGGGTTGCCGATATCACCGGCAACTATCTTGCAAGCTACTGGGTTGTTCTCGGTTGTGCTGCTTACATCCTCTTCTACGCTCTCGCAGGTAGCAAGAACGTTAATACTGATATTCCGGTATACGAAGAATTTGACGCCCGTAATCTCTAAGATTACATAAACATTATACAAAAGCGGGATTCGGCAGATGCCGGATTCCGCTTTTCTTGTGAATATTCCTTAACTTTGCCACATGAAACCAGTGTCATCTTCCCGATGGGATAATTACAAGGCTATCGTGAGACTCGGGTTGCCGATAATGATCGGTCAGCTCGGGATTATTGTCGTGGGGTTCGCCGACAATATCATGGTTGGGCATTATTCTACGATCGCTCTGGCATCGGCATCGTTTGTCAACAATCTTTTCAATGTTGCCAATTTCGCGTGTATAGGTTTCACCTATGGTGTCACCCCGATTGTCGCGTCGCTGTTCAGCCGTGGAATGAAGAATGAAATCGGTGCGACCGTCAGGACGGCAGTTATTCTTAATCTGCTTTTCGCACTGCTGGTGACTGCAGCGATGTCGCTCTTCTATGTTAATGTTGAACAGATGGGACAGCCCGAGGAATTGATCCCTACGATACGTCCTTATTTCCTGATATATCTGGCCGGACTTGTGCCTGTGTCGCTGTTCAATGTTTTCGCGCAATGGAGCTATGCCGTCAACAACACGAAAATGCCTATGTGGATAATTCTCGCGTCGAATTTACTTAACATCGCGGGTAACTACGTGCTGATTTACGGTAATCTCGGATTCCCCGAACTCGGTCTGACCGGTGCCGGATTAAGCACTCTCGCCGCCCGCGTTCTCTGTCCGCTCATAATCATCGGCATATTCTTTTTCGGTAAATCCAACAAGGATTATGCCGCCGGATTTATTGCCGGCAGGTTTGACAGAAACCGTTACCGGAAAATCGGGCGTACGTCATGGCCTATCTCGATGCAGATGATGTTCGAGTCGGGATCGTTCACCTTTTCGGCGATAGTTGCCGGTTGGCTCGGGACTATCGAGCTTGCCGCTTTTCAGATAATCGTGATTGTTGGGATGTTCGGCTTCTGCATATATTATAGCATCGGAGCCGCAACGAGTGTGCTGGTGGCTAATGCCAACGGACTTTCCGACAGAAACGGAATGCGACGCATTGCCTATGCCGGTTATCATATCACTCTGCTTTCAGGAGCGATTGCCGCCATGATATTTATTTTCGGGGGACGCACTCTCATTTCGGCGTTTACCGACGATGAAGTGGTTATTGCGGCAACGATGACTCTCATATTCCCGCTTGTGCTGTATCAGCTCGGCGATGCGACACAGATTAATTTCGCGAACGCCCTGCGCGGCACGGCCAACGTGATGCCGATGCTCTGGATCGCGTTCGTGAGCTATATCGTGATAGGGTGTCCCGCGACTTATCTTATCGCCATTCCGTTAGGAATGGGTATCTATGGTATAATACTCAGTTTCTCGGTATCGCTGTTTATTGCCGCCGGGTTCTTCGTTTATTATTTCCTTAAAACCACGGCGGCAAAAAAGTAGCGGTAAATTCAGTTGTTTATGCCTCGGCTTCGTCGATGCAAGCAAGAGCGTAGACGTAGGCACCGATAGAGATAGCTTTTGATGCTCCGAGACGCGACAGGGCGATTCCCGTACGTTTCATCGGGTCGTAGGTTACGGTTTCATCGCTGCCGTACACTTTGAGCTGACGTGAGTCGCCGATAACGAATTTGGCGAATTCGAGTTCGTCGTCGAGGTCGAAGACGCGCATCTGTATGCGGTCGACCGATTCGCCCGCCAGGGTCTTGAGCGATGAACGCATTTCGCGGAGCAGTGATGGAAGGATATATTTGGCAGCGCCGGTTAGTCCGCCACCGATAACAACGAGCGAGTCGGTAAGGGTTACAGCTGTTGCGAAGGCGTCGCCGGCAACTTCACCGAAAAGTTCAAATGCTTTCTTGGCAGCTTCGGGATCGCCCTCTTTCTTGCCTTCGGCAACCAGGAATATATCGTAGGGCGTAAATCCGTGATCGGGATTGCCGATGAGTTTGCCGTACTCGCGTGTGATGGCGCGGATAGATGCTCCGTCCTCGGCGATGATACCAGGCATCAGTTTATTGGTGAGACAGAAGGTTTCCACGCAGGAGTTGTTTCCTAAGTTGAGTTTGCCGTTGATGACCGATCCTATACCGAGTCCGGTTCCGAATGTGTATCCGAGCAGATTGCTGTACTGTTTCACAC
The DNA here is from genome assembly GCA_964531905.1 of uncultured Bacteroides sp. Taxonomy (GTDB): domain Bacteria; phylum Bacteroidota; class Bacteroidia; order Bacteroidales; family Muribaculaceae; genus CAJUPY01. The sequence continues at coordinate 6,615 of CAZHHF010000074.1, read as the reverse complement.
CTCCGAGTTCCTTGACGCGGCGGTTTATTTCGGGCAGAACGCCACCGGTAGCTTCACCGTAGGCAAACAGGTCACCGTCGTTATTGATGAAAACGGGTATCTTGAAGTGGTTGTTGAGGAATGGTCCGAGTGCGACTCCATCGCGGAACGAAGGGAAGTTGGGTAGGAATCCTCCGATGATACCTTCGCGGTAGTCGGCCGGTCCGGGAAATGCGAAGCTTATCGCAACCGGTTTTTCATCAAGTTTTGAAATCACTTCTTCGAAACCTTTCACCATTGTTGCCAGACACAGGTCAAGGTCGTGGGAGTTGGAAGGGTAGGTGATTGGATCGATGATGAAGTCGTAGCCTTTCATTGCGCTGAACACAAAGTTGGTTCCTCCGGCGTCGAGAGTGATAACAGTTCGGCTGTCGTTTTTATACATGGTTTTTAGTAATTAGAAATAATAGTTTTGATTCTTTGATACAAAAATAACTATTTTTTTGTAACGAGGCAGCTACATCGGTATAAAAATGACAGGAGAGAACTCCGGTCAGGAATTCTCTCCGCTGATTAATCAAAGATTAATGTTATATTTATCTCTTGTTTTTGAAGGATACCGTGTCAACCTCACGGCCTCGGTATAACAGATGATTGTTTTACTATCTGCTTATATGACTGCCGTCAGGTTAAAAGGTTTAATCAGTGGAACGAAATTTTTTTAAATTTTTCAGTTTTTGCCATCTTCTTTTATTACAAGAAGGGTATCGCCCGGGAGAAGTTTGGCTTTACCGTTGGGAACTATGTAGCGTTTTTTGCGCCGTATCATCATCACGAGCGATCCGGCGGGGAGTTGCATGTCGCGCAACGTATCGCCTGAGGCGAGGTGACTTTCGGTTAAGGTGATGGTTTCAAGCGAAGTGGGGAGTTCGTCACCGATCTCCACTCCGAAATTATCATTGTCGGCCGAATATGGCTCGATAAGGCCGAGCAAGCGTGCGCTCCGCACCACTGTGGTTCCTTGAATAATGAGTGAGAGCAGAGTGACGAAAAATACGATGTTGAATATCTGTGATGCGCCGTCTATGTGGGCTACCACGGGATATGTGGCGAAGATGATAGGCACGGCGCCGCGAAGGCCCACCCATGACACGAGGCAGCGGGCGCGGAATGTTATTTTACGGAATGGAAGAAGCGACAGGAACACGCTTATCGGTCGGCCGATTACGATCATGAAAATTCCTATGAGGAGCGACACGGCGGCGACGCTTACCATTTCGCGCGGATTGACGAGCAGACCGAGCATCAGGAACACCACTATCTGTGCGAGCCAGGTCAGTCCCGATAGAAATTTGCTTATGGAGCGGCGGCTCGCTATATCGGCATTCCCTATTATTATACCGCTTACATAGACTGCGAGGTAGCCGTTGCCCTGAAGATGGGTTGTGGCTGCGAAAGTGAAGAATACCGATGCCAGCAGGAGAATCGACATCATCGAAGCTGCCTGATCGGAATCTTCGCGGCGCTCTGAGGCGCTTCCCATGCGGCGATAGGCATTGATGAGCCATATAGTCGCTTTCCCCATCACATAGCCTGCCCCTACGCCTATCGCGAATTGAACGAGAACTTCGACAAGCAGTGCGCTTGCCGACAGTTTTGATCCGAGTGTGATAGTTTCGATAAGGATAATCGTGAGCATATATGCCATAGGGTCATTGGAGCCGCTCTCAAGTTCGAGCATGGGACGCAGATGTTGTTTCAGATTGATTTTCTGGCTGCCGAGAATACCGAACACCGACGCCGAGTCGGTCGACGACATGGTTGCGGCAAGCAACAGCGACGGCAACAGGGCGAAGTGGATATTGGTCCAGCTCATTCCCGACAGCCACCAGACGAACAGTCCGGTTATCCCTGCCGTGAGAAGGACGCCTACGGTCGACAGCATCAGCCCCGGCATCAGAACCGGGCGGATGGCTGATATTTTGGTGTCCATACCGCCTGAAAAAAGAATGATACACAGTGCGATCATACCGATGAACTGGGCGGTATTCATGTCGTTGAACTGTATTCCGAGGCCGTCGGTTCCGAATATCATTCCTACGATAAGGAATATCAGAAGGATCGGCAGGCCGAACCGGTAGCTCGATTTTCCGATAATGACGCCGGCACCGAGGAGCAACGAGCCTATCAAAAGAATATTCTCAGATGTTATATAGTTCTCCATTATGATTATGCGGGGTGTTTGGATTTACCATAGGTTGAAACGGAAGCCTACTGAAGCGTTGACGCTCCACATATTGCTCAGCAGTGTGTGTTCCTTGTCCTGCACGAGTCCGGTATTGAGTTCGCCCACGAGTCCCAGAAACCAGTTGTCGTGGTTATAGACTGTAGAGAGATCCACGCGGTTGCTGAACGAGAATGTCGTTTTTGAGTTTGAAGGATCGCTTATGTAACCGGTGCGGACTCCAAGCGTGGGTGCTTCGGAGATTCCTATCAGCCAGTTGTGGGGTAGAACAAGGTTATAGGCGTAGCCTATTTTCAGTGCGTAATTATGGTTCAGCACCTTATAATAATAGTCGGTCCATGACGAGGGGAGTTCTTTCTTGATATAGTCGGGGAGGTGGTTGAAGTCGAAATTATAGTTCTGGGAAAAGTAGGTGAAGCCGGCGAACATGGTACCCGATGACTTTTTTTGTATTTTGCTGAAATTGAACGCGGCTCCCTGACTGTAATGCTTGTGGTTGAAGAAGTAGTAGGCATCGACGCCCCAGGTACTCGTGTTGATGTTGTTGAAGTCGAGATGCGGGTTGAACACGTCGCCCGGTTCTCCGAACTTTATTATGCGCGTGCCTACGTCGTTGCTGATGAAGTAGAAGTCGGCAGCGAGCAACGAGCAGCTGAATCCGAAGTTAAAACGACGGCGCGCCCGCGTGCTGCCGCCGATATATTTCGAAACGTTCATATCATAACCCACTGATACGGCCAGATATGTGAGGTAGAATCCGGTTGACGTACAAGGGTCGGAGATCATTGACATCCGGGTTCCGTTCTCAAGCTGGAAGTCATAGTAGTCCATCCAGGATTCGGTCTTTGATTTCACGTTGAATTTCTTGCCGGTGCCTATGACATATTCGGGGTCGTAGGTGTTGAAGAACCGGTCGCCCCAACGGTAAACGTTGATGCAGAAGCGCGGGAAGCGTCCCCATTCGGCTATGGAGTCGAGTGCGAGCGAGAATGCATGTGATTCGGGTACCGAGGCACACAACATCAGTACAATCATCATCACAACGCGTCTCGCTTTTTTCATGGGTGCAAAGTTAAGCATTAAACCGATGTCAATCAATTAAACGGTTGCTTTTTTGAGTATATAAAAAACGTCCGCCGGCACTTTACGGTACCGGCGGGGCGTCAGAAGATGGTGATGATATTTATTTTACGTTGAATTTATATCCGGCGGCATCCATGATTCTTACCGGAATCTGAATATTGTTGTTGATGCCCATGAAGTTGCTTGCTCCGGCTCCGATAGCATATACGGGAACGGGATTTCCGGTGTGGCTGCCTGTTGTCCAGCCGATTGAAGCGTTGGTGGAGAGGATTCTGAAAACATCGCCTGCGAATGCGTTGAAATCGTTATAGAGAGTTTTCTCATCCTTCTGGTTGCGGTCCTCGAATGTTTTTGTGAACGCTTTCTTAAGATGTTCGGTCTGTTTTTCGCTCAGAGGCACGTTGGTCCAGAAGCCGAGATTCTCGCGGAGATATTCTTCCATATCTTCCCATGTATAGACGCGACGTGATTTCAGGATACCTTTGCAGTAGTCGGAGAACATCTCTTTCGATACTTTCTGGCTCCGGAGATACTGGAAGTTCACTTTGGAACCGTTCGCCGAGTTTCCTACGGTCATGCCGCCGGTGTCGTGGTCGGCAGTAACAACGATAAGTGTTTCATCGGGGTGGGCGAGATAGAATTTATAGGCGATCTCGAGCGCTTCGTTGAAGTTGAATATTTCGATGATGGCGGCTCCTCCGTCGTTGCTGTGGAGCGCGTGGTCGATGTTACCGCCCTCGACCATCATGAAGAATTTGTCGGGAGAGTTTTTTTCGAGATAATCGAGGCAAGCCTGCGTCATCTGCGGAAGAGTGAGCATTCCATGAATCGAGTCGATGGTATAACCGATATTTCCATCCTGGAACGGATTCTTGTCGAGAAGAACAACTTTGCCTTTCTTGTTGTATTTGATTTTTGCGAGTTCATCGAGGCCGTAGGCAACCTGGATATTGTTTTTCTTGTAAAGATCGAGAACACCGGCATCGTTACCGTCGGCATCTTTCAGACCGCGCAGGGCCGAGCCGGCGAGGAAGTCGACCTTACTGTCGGCGAACTGGCGGTTGATGTCGTTGAACATGGAGCGTTTGGGAACATGGGCGTAGAATGCTCCGGGGGTAGCATCGTCGGGAGCTACGGTAGTGATTACGCCAACGCCGAATCCGTGGTCTTTAAGAGTGTTGGCGATGGAATATACGGCAACAGTGTCGGGATTCATTCCGAGCATACTGTTGTTGGTCTTATAGCCTGTCGACAGCGCTGTTCCGGCAGCTGCCGAGTCGGTTATCGGAGATGATGCCGAGTAGGTCATGGCCTGGCCGGCAACCGGGAATGTCATCATCAGCGGGAGCCGGTCGGTTCCGAGAACAGTACGGTTATATGTGGCGGCTGCCATAACGGGACCCATTCCCATGCCGTCGCCGATGAAATAGAAAATATACTTCGGGGTAGCAGCCTGTGAGACTACTGTGGCCGAAAGTGCAAGGCTTGTGATAATTGTTTTCAGTTTCATTTCTGATAAATTGTTTTATTTGAGTTTTAATATTGATTCAATGATGTCGCGGTTGTTGCTGAGGCGGGGAATTTTACGCTGTCCGCCGAGTTTTCCGGTCGATGCGAGCCAACGGTTGAACAGCCCTTTGGGTGCCTCGATTATTTCGAGGCGGTCGAGAAAGAGGTTCCCTGCGCGTTTTGCCTGATAGTCGGAGTTCTCCTGTGTGAGACATCTGTCGAGAATGTCGGCAAACTCCTCGATATTGTCGGGACGTTTTCCGAATTCGATCAGCCATTGGTGACGTCCGCGACGGTTGTCGTCGGCGAATATCGGAGCGGCCGTGTAGTTAACTACTGAACAGCCGGTCGATGCCGATGCGGCGGCGATGGCGTTGTCGGCGTTGTAGACCATCAGTTCTTCTCCGAATGCGTTTATATAGCTGTGGGTGCGTCCGGCGATAGTAATTCTAAGCGGATCAACTGTCTCCACTTTGACTGTGTCGCCGATTATGTAGCGCCATAAGCCGTTGCATGATGTGATCGCCAGGGCATAGATTCCGCCCGGTTCCAGTTCCCATGATGATAATGTTTCGGGATGTGGATCGCCGAGATTTTCCAACGGGATGAATTCATAGAATGTAAACAGGTCCTGCAACAGCAGCATCCCTTTCATTTCGGGTGAATCCTGCACGGCGAAGAATCCTTCGCTGGCGTTGTAGGTTTCCACATAGCGCATTTTTGCCGGATCAATGATGTGGCTATACTGTTCGCGATAAGGTTCGAATGAGATTCCGCCGTGGAAGAATACTTCGAGTCCGGGCCATACGTCGTGGATGGTCGATGCGCCGGTCTGATGCAGGATCTCTTTCAGTACGGTCAGGAACCATGAGGGAACTCCCGATATGTTGGTGACATTCTCGCGCGAAGCTTCCTCCACGAGTTTGGGTAGTTTTTCGGTCCAGTCCTCGAGCAACGCTGTCTGTTTGTCGGGGATTCTCACCTTGTTGGCCAGCGGATTTATCTTGTCGATCAGATGAGCCGACAGATCGCCCACTCTCACACCTTCTTTAAGGTCGAGCGCATTACCGAAACTTCCACCGAGAATGAAACTTTTGCCTGAGAATATCCGGCTGTCGGGGTAAAGACTCAGATAGGCGGCCACAACGTCGGCGCCTCCGCGGTAGTGGCATTTTTTCAATGAGTCGTTGGTGAGCGGGATATATTTACTTTTGCCGTCGCTCGTGCCTGATGACTGTGCGAAGCGTTTTGTTTCACCGGGCCACAGGATGTTTTTCTCACCGTTGACCATTCTCATTACGTATGGTCTCAGATCGGGGTATTCGACAACCGGAACGAGTTCCTTGAATTTTTCTATGGAGTCGATCTGCTCCATCCCGAACTGTGATCCATATAGTGTTTTACGTCCATTTTTCAGTAATTTGCCAAGCTGATCGAGCTGGATGCTACGTGCCGAAGCCGCGTTCCGGAACGCTTTTGCAAACCGGTGGTGCATCAGTGGCTTGATTATAGGAGTGAAGTTAATCATTCAGTTGAAAAGTGAAAATTGAAGTAAAAACCTCAATATTAATTGTAAAACTAATGCAAATATAAGAATAATATTAAAAAAAGGATTGCTTCATCATCGGAAAAAACCTTTGCTACGGGGTGACTCCGATGGCAATACGATATTAAAACAAATAAAAAACCGATACTGATTTTGAAAATCAAAAAAATCTACCTACCTTTGCAGCCGTTACGCCCGGATGGCGGAATCGGTAGACGCGTTGGTCTCAAACACCAATGGAGCAATCCGTGCC
>CAZHHF010000073.1:6877-9069 GCA_964531905.1 uncultured Bacteroides sp. | reverse complement strand
CATCAGCTATGCGTGGTAGGTGATGACGCGCAGAGCATCTACTCGTTTCGCGGAGCGAATATCAGAAATATCCTGAATCTGAAAAAATCATATCCCGATCTGGCTCTGTTCAAACTTGAACAGAACTACCGATCGACAAAATCTATAATCAACGCCGCCAACTCACTGATCAAGAAGAATACTCAACAGATCCAAAAGAATGTGTTCTCATGTAATCCTGACGGTTGCAGAATCGAAGTAGCCAAGTGTTACAGCGATCTCGAGGAAGCGTTTGTTGTCGTCAACCGAATAAGACAACGCCGACGTCAATCGGGTGATTCACTCGAAGAGTTCGCGGTGCTATACCGCACTAACGCTCAGTCGCGTACACTTGAAGAACAGCTCAGGAAAGCGAATGTAGCTTACCGAATATACGGCGGACTCTCTTTCTATCAGCGTAAGGAAATCAAGGATGCGATAGCTTACTTCAGGCTATCGGTAAATCCTAACGATGATGAAGCATTGAAACGGATAATAAATTTCCCTGCCCGTCAGATAGGAGAAACCACTGTTTCAAAAATACAACGCGCCGCCATCGATTCCAACGTAAGCATGTGGGACATTATTACCGACCGTCTCAATCATCCTGACCTGGTAAACAATGGCACATGGAGCAAGCTTGACCGTTTTGTGGAACTCATATCAAAATCAATCGCAGCCAATGCTTCGGGACGCGATGCCGACGAGGTGGCTCAGTTGATAATAAAGAATACCGGGCTGCTTTCGATGTTGCTCACCGACAGCACTCCTGAAAATATTACCCGCCGGGAGAATCTCGAAGAACTCCTGAACAGTGCGAGGGAATACGTTGAGAACGGGCGTGAAAGCGGTACCGATACCTCGATGGCCGGGTTTCTGTCGGAAAAATCACTTGCCACCGATCAAGATGATAGCGACGGCGATACGGAAGCTGTTACGCTGATGACAGTACATGCGGCGAAAGGACTCGAATTCAACAATATATTCATTGTCGGGGTGGAAGATGATCTCTTTCCATCGGCAATGTCAAAAGACACTTTAAGTCAGATCGAGGAAGAGCGCCGACTGCTATATGTGGCTATAACCCGCGCCAGAAACTTCTGTATGATGAGTTATGCTGCCAGCCGTTTCCGCAACGGAATGACTACGCCAACCAAGCCGTCGCCGTTCCTTTACGATATTGATACACGGTATCTTAATTTTGTAGCCGGAAGCGAGCTTTCGGGGCGTCCTTTTTCAATCGACCCGATAGAGCATTACCGGCAGTCATATCATTCCCAACAAAACGCTCATAACCGCTCGACCACTGCGACTACTCCGTCATGGAGAAAAACAGAGGAAAGGCCGGCAACCAGCATCAGCCGATCATCGGGATCGGCATCGGATTTCGCGACTCACAACGATAACGAGCTTTCGGTCGGCAGCATAATCGAACATTCCAAATTCGGACGCGGCACTGTCACTTCTATCGACCGTGAATCGGCCGAAAGACGTATAACAGTTGATTTCGATACATCCGATACCCGCACGCTCCTGTTAAAATATGCACGTTTTAAAATATTAGATTAAAATGACAACCGAAACCATCCAAACTCCGTTTTTCATAGTTTATGAAGATCGTCTGCGACGTAATCTCGAATTGATTTCGCGAGTCAAACGCGAGGCCGGTGTAAATATAATAATGGCATTCAAGGCGAATGCTTTATGGAAAACTTTCGACATAATATCGGAATATTGTACCGATTCCACCGCCAGTTCACTAAACGAGCTGAGACTCGGCCGCGAGTTTTTAGGAGGTGAAGTACATTCATATTGTCCCGCTTATACACCGGAAACAATCGGTGAATTCTTAGAAGGAAGTTCACACATAACTTTCAATTCAATTTCACAGTGGGAACGGTTTAAAAAGATTGTTGAGGATTACAATTCACATAGCATAAAAAAGGTTTCGCCGGGTCTACGCGTGAATCCTCAATGCTCGGTGATCGAAACTGATATCTATAACCCGGCTCTGCCCGGATCACGTTTCGGCGTAACAGCCGATATGATCGGTGACCGCTTACCTGAAGGGATCGAAGGACTTCATTTTCATCAGTTATGCGAATCGACGTCGTATGATCTTGAAAAAGTGCTGGATGCATTTGAGAAACAATTCGGGAAATACTTAAAACAGG
>CAZHHF010000073.1:0-6867 GCA_964531905.1 uncultured Bacteroides sp. | reverse complement strand
ATGATATTGAACATCTAATCTCATTACTTAAGAATTTCAAAGAACGCTATCCGTGGATCAGTGTGATATTAGAACCGGGGAGTGCGTTCACATGGCGTACAGGCGACCTCATCACCTCGGTGGTTGATATTGTTGACAATCAGGGGATAAAGACAGCCATAATAGACGCATCATTCGCATGTCACATGCCCGACACTCTCGAAATGCCATATATGCCGGCGATTACTGAATGTGTTGAAGATAATAATGAGCTGCCTACTTACCGGATAGGAGGTAATTCGTGTCTGAGCGGAGACTTCAAGGGGAACTGGTCGTTCAAAGAGCCTCTAAAGATCGGCGACCGACTTACTTTTGAAGATATGAATCATTACACAACTGTCAAAACGACAATGTTTAACGGTATCTCCCACCCTGATATAGTTCTGGCGCGCAGCAATGGTGAAACCGAGCTTCTGCGCCATTACACTTATGAAGATTATAAATCACGAATGAGCTGAGGAATGGAAAATCCTGAATTTTCAATAATCGTACCTGTATATAACCGAATCGATGAGGTTCGTGATTTACTGGAGAGTCTTGCATCGCAGTCGCTTAAAAACTTCGAGCTGGTAATAGTGGAAGATGGATCCACCGACCGATGTGAAGAAGTTGTTGATGGATACAGGAACAGGCTGGATATCAAATACTTTTATAAGTCCAATGAGGGGCGTTCGATAGCAAGAAACTACGGTATGGAACGTGCTGTAGGCCGATATTTTATCTTTTTCGATTCGGATTGCGTGATTCCTCATGACTATTTCGAAAAACTGACGTCGGCACTCAAATCCGATCCATTAGACTGTTTCGGCGGTCCCGATGCGGCTCATGAATCATTCAGCACAACTCAGAAAGCTATCAATTACTCCATGACCTCATTTCTCACTACCGGAGGAATCCGTGGAGGGAAAATCAGTCTTGAGAAATTCGTGCCTCGTACTTTCAACATGGGTTTCTCACGCGATGTATATAACACAGTAGGAGGATATCGCGAAATGTTCTCGGAGGACATTGACATGAGTACACGCATAAGACAGAACGGGTTTTCGATCGGACTCATTCCCGATGCAAAAGTATACCATAAACGCCGCATCGACTTCAGGAAGTTCCTGCGTCAGGTGTATGTGTTCGGAATGTCGAGAATAACCTTGAAACTTCTATATCCCGACTCACTAAAAATAGTTCATCTGTTACCTGCAGTATTCGTGATAGGAAGCATATTTCTCATTCTTATGGCAATTTTTGTCAATCCGTGGTGGATAACTCCTCTGGCAGTCTATCTTATAGCCGTATTCATAGGCGCGATAATCTCCACCAGATCACTTACCATAGCTCTAAAGGCAGTACCGGCAAGTGTGGTTCAATTAGGAGGGTACGGATGTGGCTTCATAAAAGCATTCGTTATAAAAATTTTGCTTGGCCGAGGAAGAGATATTAATGAGGAAATTTTCATCAGAAAAGGCAAATGAACAACATCAAGGAACTGCCTGGAGGTACTCTTATAAAAAATCTCGCGCCCGATGAGAAACCGCGTGAGAAAGCTATGACTCACGGAATTGAAGCACTAACATCGACCGAACTTCTTGCTATAATCTTCGGAAGCGGACTGAAAGGGAAATCGGTGATAGAACTTAGCCGTGAGATTCTGGCTGACGTTGATAACCGTCTCGACCGCCTTGCCCAGATGTCAATAGAAGCACTCTCATCACGTTACAGCGGTATAGGTCCGGCCAAAGCGATTTCACTTGCAGCCTCAATAGAGTTAGGCCGCCGTTGCCAGCGCGATCTCGAAGCCCGAGGACGTCTCGATCCGGCAATAACCAGCAGTGAGACAGTCTATAAATTGATGCGGACAAATCTTGAGTTACTCGATAATGAGGAATTCTGGATCTTATATCTCAATCGAGGAAACCGAGTGATTGCACGTGAGAGGGTCAGTATCGGTGGCGTTACCGGTACCGTAGTCGATGTAAAGGTTATCATGAAGCATGCACTCGACCGTCTCGCATCGGGTCTTATTCTGGTACATAATCATCCGTCGGGGACGCTGAAACCGAGTGGCGCCGATGATAGTATAACGACAAAAATCAGCGCGGCCGCATCTTTTTTCGACATTTCGGTCCTCGATCATGTTATAATAGGAGCGGGAGGATTCTATTCTTACCGCGATGAAGGGAAAATTTAACTTAAAACAATAAGACAATGCTAAAAATCAAACTCTTAATCGCAGCATTATTTACATCAATGCTTGTTTCAGCATCAGCGCCTGACATCCGCGACGTTTTGAATTCTCTCGGACGCAGTGACTCATCATCGTCATCAACAAAAAACAGTGTATCCGACATTCTGGGTGCTGTAAACAAACTCACAGGAAACACAAAAGTCACTCTTAAGGATCTTACCGGCTCATGGAAATATTCAGCTCCGGCAGTAGGTTTCAAGAGTGACAATCTACTGAAAAACGCAGGCGGTATCGCAGCATCGGCAACAGTAGAAAACAAAATCAAGCCTTATTATGAAAAAGCCGGACTCAGCCAACTGACAATCACTTTTGATTCTGATTCAACTTTCACAATAAATATCAAGAAAATCAAAATAACAGGAACATTGAGTCAGGCAGGTTCTGAAAACTTTATATTCAAATTCAAGGCATTGGGTAAAACACAAATCGGTGAGATGGAAGCGTTCATTAATAAAGAGACTTCCAATAAGATCTCACTTACTTTCGATGCATCAAAACTGATTTCACTCGTCGATAAAATTTCTAAGATATCAGGAAGCTCATCGCTAAAAGCCGCATCAAGCCTCCTCAACAGTTATGATGGAATGACTTTAGGGTTCAAACTCGACCGTCAGTAATTATAGTAAAGGTGAAAACACCCATCTCGTCTTACCGAGAAAACGTCAATGCCGATTTGCTCAAGTTCATCAAGATATCTATCGTGACGATGTGAATGTAAATCATAGCTCAGAATCACAGTTCGAGGCGAGAGAGAGTTGACAACATCAGCTATATTTCCTCTAAATCCGCGACATATTACTGCATAATCGGGTGTAAACGGCAGGACACGCAAATCGTTCTCACTTCTAACTATAACAAAACTGTATCTACCGAAAAATAATCGGCGCCCTGCAAACGAGGAGATGCCAGAACTGAACGTATCAACAGCAACTTCAAGTGAATCAACCCCACGGCGCCCCATATAATCAGAATATTTGAACCGGCACTTGTCTGCCTCATCGGCCATCATGGTTGGCTTAGCTGTGGAGACAAGTGCCATTTTGTTTTTATCCCTCAGTAAAAAATTGGTATTGAGAGTTTCCCTGGTTATAAACAGTTCGGCATCGGGATAACGTTCCATCGAAAGTATTTCCGTGGCCGACATAGTGACTATCAATAATGCAAATGCAATTCCCCAGACTTTACGGCGATAGTATAACCAGGCAGCCAAAACAGTCAGCAAACAAACCGACAAAATAACCGTAACTAAAGATGGATATACATTCTCTATAAACGAGCCTGGCAGACGGCTTACTGAGGTCATAATATTCATCATAGTATCATATAGGTATTCTACCGCAACGTTTATCATGCCGTGACTGACGTTGAGTAAATCAAGCAACAATATCACCACTCCCCCACCTACTATTAAAGTGAACAATATACCAACAGGGACCGACGCTAATATAAACAGCACTGGAATGATATGGAAATAGTAAGCCGACAATACCGCAGTTCCGGTCACTGTAACGATAGGAAGCAATAAAATCCCAACGGTGACACGAGCATAATGAAATTTCGGTAAAACCGGATTTATACGTTCGTTCAGCAATAGTATCGCAAGAACTGCAATGAATGACAACTGAAAGCTTATCTGATAAAGAGCATCGGGATCAAACAACAAAATTAATATTGCGGCTGCCATTAATGCATTAATCGAGCTATTTCTACGCTCCAACAGTACTGAGCCTAAAAGAAGTGAAGTCATTATAACCGCTCGCGTCACGGATGGCGACAGGCCGGTGAGAACGGCAAAGATCCATAATGACAGAATCACGATGATAATCTTTAAACGGTTGAATCTGAAGAGAGCAAGAGGGAATAGAATTATCGACAATATAGACGCGATAATCAAAACATGAGTACCACTGAGAGCCAATACATGTGCCTGTCCGGTAACCGAAAACAGGTGACGTGTATCAGGTAATATATTCTCTGTCTCTCCAACAAGAACAGCATTTAGAAAAGCTGCCGTCTGATCGTTAAGACCTGAATTATAAATTACATCGGATATACGCGCACGATAACGCTGTAACGACCAATACAAACCGGTGGCTTGACCTATTACAATTAGGTTTTCAGGTTCCACAAACAGCGTGGTCGATATACCTTTCCTCAATAACGATACCGAAGGATCAAATTCATCGGGAAGATCAGTATCGCTACGCACCGGTTTATATATCCCATTGAAAACGACAAGATCACCTGATTTCAGCTCGGGAAACAATGATGCTACTGTAATTCTTACAATAATCGGATTAATTGACTGGTAAACCGAATCTACATCGGTAATCGCCTGAACCTCAATATCGAGTGACCGTCCACGCGAAGTCTCCCTAACCGATTCAACTATCCCCTTCATCCATTGAGTCTGCGATAATTTTTCTGAAACTGCTGAATCGCTCCTGCCTATCATCGCGCAGCTCCATCCTATCAATACACCGCCTACAATTATTGCCGGAATGAATCGCCTTACAAAAAACAGACTTGCCGCAGCCACAACCAGACAACAACCAACAAGGATGCCATCACAATAACTGCATAATAAAATCCCTGCTACCTGAGCGATAAGCACAAGCAGCAGGGGAATATAAGATAACGGTGCTTTCACCCGGGTGCTGAATAGGATTATTCAACTGTCCAGAGGACTACACCAAGACTCGACAGACCGATCACGATCCAAAGAAGGATTGCAAGTAACAACGGTTTCACACCAACTTGCTTGATCATTCCTACCGACAGACTCGCCCCGATGAAGAACAATGTAACTATAAGTAATTTCTTTGCAATATATACAAGACCTGAGGTGAGAGCCACCGGTAAACCACAATAGGTATTAATAATCATAGCCAACACGAACAGGAATATGAACCAGGGAATTGACACTTTGCTCGATTTATCGCGGAAGATGAGCATAGTGACAAATGCCAGCGGAATAATCCACAGCGCACGGGTACACTTTATCAAAGTCGCAATCTGGCAAGCTTCCTGACCGTATGCATCTCCGGCACCTACAACCGATGATGTATCGTGGATCGCAATGGCAGCCCAGGTTCCGAACTGAGTCTGTGACATATCGAGCAAATGTCCGATCGGAGGAAAGATGAAGAGGGCGATCGCATTCAGAATGAAGATCACGCCTAACGACACGGCCATTTCGTTTTCATTAGCTTTCAGTACTGGGCCAACAGCAGCAATCGCACTGCCACCGCAAATTGCCGTACCTGAAGAGATCAAATATGCAGTCTTACGGTTTATATGCATCCAGTAACCGAACAGCACACCTATCGCCATCACTCCGATAACAGAAACTATGGTAAACAACATTCCCTCGCTACCTGATTTAAGCGATTCAGTAACGTTCATTCCGAAACCGAGTCCAACAACCGATGCCTGAAGCAGGTATTTGGATGCTTTCTTATTAAATTTCGGATAAGGCTGAGTACACACGAATGCGAAAACCAGACCTGCAAACAATGCTATAGCCGGGGATACAGCCAGAAATGGCAATCCGATTTTGTCCCACGGAATCAACATAAAGATTATCGCCAGTATATATATTATACGGCTCGCGTCGGTACCGACATAATTCTCTGAAGAGACTTTCATATATGTATTTTTTAATAATTATTACCTGTCCATATTGACCACGAAGCGAATGCCTGAAGCAACAGCATTTCAAGCCCATTCTTCGTTTCTGCTCCATATTCAGCCGATTTCCTCATAAATAAGGTTACATCGGGATTATATAGCAAGTCGTAACACAAATGCTGATCAGTAAGATATTGATACGGTATATCAGGACAACTGTCAATGTGAGGATACATTCCTAAAGGGGTTGTATTCACTATTACCTTATGATCACTGATGATATCCTCGGTAAGTTCATCATAAGTCAGAACTCCGTCCTTTTTGAAACGCGACACCAAAGCAACCTCAAGTCCCATATTCTTAAGTCCTACCGAAATCGCTTTAGAAGCGCCTCCCGTTCCTAAAACGAGTGCGCTACGACGAGTCTCAGTAAGCATCGGAAATATCGAATCGGAAAAACCGATAATATCACTGTTGTAACCTTTCAACCTGATATCGCCATTTTCCCTCCGTTCAATCCTGATAACATTCACAGCACCGATGCGCTCAGCCTGAGAATCAATCTCATCGAGATATGGCAGCACTTTTTCCTTATAAGGAATCGTAACGTTTAGTCCGCAAAGATTCTGGTTTTCCGAAATAAGATCGGGTAATGATGAAATATCAGCTATCTCAAAATTAACATATTCGGCATCAATGCCTTCCGACTCAAACTTTTGATTAAAATAATTTTGAGAAAACGAATGGCCAAGCGGATAACCGATCAATCCGTATATTTTCTTTTTTGATGACAGCATCAGATCCTATTTTTAATTAAAAATCACCGCAAATTTACTATTCATAACCCAATTATCAAACTATAACAACTCCTAAATTTCAAAAAAATAAAAATGTCGCAAATGCTTTGCCATCTGAAAAACTATTGCTACATTTGCATCGCAAAAAACCAATAACGGCAA
>CAZHHF010000072.1:0-9095 GCA_964531905.1 uncultured Bacteroides sp. | reverse complement strand
TACGCACATCTGCCACTGAAGCTGAAAAGATCGCATATCAGAACAAGAAACTTGGTGTTGGTGATGTAGTTTACCGTGACTGGAACAGCCGCATCTGGCAGGAAGGCGTATATGGTCAGGCTGAATACAACATGCTCGACAAGAAACTCAATCTCATTCTTGCCGGTGCTGTCAACCTCAACACATACACCCGCTATGAACACCTCTACTGCAACCCTGAAGATAGCAAGTCTCCCTCAAAGACATTCTTCGCAGGAAATATCAAAGGTGGTGCCAACTACAATATCGACCGTAACAACAACGTGTTTGTAAACGGTGGTTATATCACCCGCGCCCCCTATCTCCAGTACGGAGTATTCGTTTCGCCGGCCAACTCCAATGCAATCAACCCCAAAACTAAAAACGAGAAAGTAGGAGCAGTTGAAGTTGGTTATGAATATCACTCACCCACGTTTACCGCTCAGTTGAACGGATACTACACAATGTGGATGGACCGCACCCTCATCTCTACCGGAACTCTCCAGTACGACAACGACCGTTACACAGCAACAATGAATGGTGTTGACTCACGTTACATGGGTGTTGAACTCAACTTCGTTTACAAACCCACCCGTTGGTTCGAACTTTCAGGTATGTTCGCATACGCCGACAACACATGGCAGAACGACCCCGTAGGTTATTTCTACAACAGCCAGGGTCAGGCCCTCTCAAGCCTCGGCGACCGCAATCAGCCTGCAACCATCACTACTCCTATGGCCGAAGACCATCTCTTCGCTACCATCAATCAGAAAGATGTAAAAGTAGGTGGTTCAGCTCAGATGACCGGTGCGCTCGGAGTTCAGTTCAAACCTTTCAGCGGATTCCGAATCGGCGCCGACTGGACCTGCAATGCACGTAACTTCAGCGACTTCTCGCTCAGCAACAACAGCAGCGTATCACTTACTCCGGGTCAGACACTCAAAATTGAACAGCCGTGGGAAATTCCGTTCGGAAATCAGCTCGACCTTAATGCAAGCTATAGCTTCCCCGTTACAAGCGGTGTTCGCGCAGTGTTCTCAGCCAACGTCTACAATGTGTTCAATAACTACTACATTATGGACGCCTACACTGATTACAGCAAAGCCGGAACTTGGCAGGACGCATACCGTGTGTTCTACAGCTACGGCCGTACATTCAACCTCCGTCTGAAACTTTATTTCTAATTAAGCCACCCTACTTATACATAAATATAATATGAATAAGAATATTCTTAACGCAATTTTCGCCGGTGCTGTCACTCTCGGACTGGCAAGCTGTGGCGAAAACACTTGGAACAATCATTACCTCGATGGCTTCGAAGGTGGGGTGAACTATGACAAATCAGTCGATGCATCCTACACTCTTACCGCTGCTGATTATGCGACCATCTCGAAACTCATGCAAGCTATCGCCAGCACTCCCGAAGAGATCGCAGCAGCTAAAGCAATAGAGAAGAATCTCTATTTCGACAAAACAAGCCCATATCCCGCTCAGGTTGCTATTCCGGCATTCCTGGAAACATCATCGTTCCCCTACTATCTCGTTTCAAAAGGCTCCAACGTAGATATCGCATACACCGAGATCGATGCAGTTCCTGCCGAACTGAAAGCTATCACTGCAGCTTCGACCTACACTGTCAGCAATGCCGACTACATGAAAGTATGGGGCAGCGAATCGGCCTTCATAAAGTCGTTTGCACCCGGTGCAACAGCTGCCGCTAATCTCCCCGGCATATTAAAGGATGCTTATCCCGATGCTACCGAAGGAACCTACGCAGTTGTAACCTACAATACTGCAACCGAGAATCCTGAATTCGGTTTACCCGAAGAAGGCCCTGTAACTGCCAATGTCTATACCGGTACTACACTTACTGCAGGTAAATATGTAATGGTTGATCCGGCATCGGCTTATGCATGCGCAAGTCTCGATGAATCTAAAACCTATGGCTACCTTCCTTCAGCAGAAGTAACTGTAAACGGTAACGAGATCGCCGGCTTCAATGAAACAACCTGTGTTTGGGAATTTGTCTCGGCAGGCGCTGATGGTGAATTCTACATCAAAGACAGCTACGGCCGTTACATCTATCAGAGCGGAACCTACAACAATTTCAATGTAGCGACATCAACCAACGGTGACGGATATGTATGGATTGTAACTTCCGACGAAAACAACACATGGAAAATCCTCAATAAGGCCGTAAACAAGTGGATTCAAAGCCCGAGCGGAACTTATACCACATGGGGATCTTACAATTACGCAAGCGGCAAAATGCCTCAGCTCTGTGTTATCGCCGAAGCAAAAGAACCGGTTGAAATACCATTGTTCACTCCTGCATCGGTAACCGAAAACGCCGTTTACTATTTCAACGGAAGCAAATGGGCTGTTGCCAGCGATGTAGTTGTTCTCAATCCGGCTGACTACACTGCAATCGGCGTAAGCAATAATAAGCTTGTTGATCCCGAAATCTATCTGCCGCTCTACCTCAAGAATCACTTCCCGTATGCTGTCAGCGGTGATCAGAAATATGTTGTCTATAACGGAACCAAAGCTGACATCTGTATCTTCGACGGTTCTACCTGGACAATCAACAACAACGGTCTTGAAGATGTTACCGGACGTTTCGCTAAAGGCAGTGACTCATGGTCGTTCGTTAAATATATCGGAAAAGCGATCTACAACATCTTCGAGCAGGCACAGATTGAACTCAACAAAAAATACATCATGGTAGTAGGTGATGTATGTAACACCGTTATCGGTAAAAACGATAACTACGGTTATCTGTATTCATCACCTGTTACTGTCAAGAACGGTGAAATAGTTGCTCCTACCGATGCCAACGCATTCCTTTTCGGAAACAAATTCGTTATAAATGATAAAGAAGTAACTACACCCGAAAGCAAGTTCTTTATCCGCGACTCTTACGATCGCTTCCTCTATTGGGATGGAAGCCACGCAAGTTTCAATGTTACAACAAACCCGCTTAAAGACGGTGTGTTCACCGACAACTACCTCTTCAGCGCAACAAACAACAATGATGGAACATGGACAATCGTCTGTGATCTCGGCGAAGGAGGCTCTCGTACAATATACTACTCTACCTCGTACAACAACTTCGCGATTTACGCAACAGCATCAGCTGTCGACGTTTTACCATCGCTCTACATCCTCAGCGAGTAACATAAGAAACTCACTATAATGAAATGGCCGCATAAAAAATGCGGTCATTTCTTTTTTATGCCTGTCGTTTTCATAATTCTTTTTCGCTATATTTGCACACAAGAATCTTATTTACTAATAACCTATCATCACATTTATTTATGAAACGGATAATAATCAGTTTCCTCACTGCATTAATCCTGTTATCACCGGCAACTGCCTATGCCGAATCAGGATTCACAATGTGGCAGCTCCCGTTCTACGGACAACAATTCGGTAATTCCTACGTGTTCCGGACCAACAAAGGTAAAGTCATCGTTATGGATGGCGGACGCAATACCGAGCAGAACTATCTCAGAGGGTTCATCGCCGCACTCGGTAACGAAGTTGAGGCTTGGTTCGTGACTCATCCCCACGATGACCACGTTGGCGCTCTTACCGAAATCATAAAGGATCCGCGCGGAATAAAAATTAATAACGTATATCATTCGCGCTTCTCCGATGATCTTGTCAGATGTGAGCATCCTTACGATATTTATGCTTTCGACTACTACCATTCTCTCGATTCTGCAGGAATAACCGTACACAACCAGTCGGAACCTGGATTTCAGGGAAAAATCGACGGACTTAACTTCAAGATCCTCGGTGTGACCAATGAAGAATTCCGGACTAATCCGTTCAATAACTCAAGTATGGTCATAAGAATGTGGGATGATGACAAATCAATTCTTTTCCTGGGTGACTCCGGTGCAGAGTGTGGCGATAAGCTACTTAACGGACCCTTCCGCAAAGATCTTGATTGTGACTATGTTCAGGTTGCCCATCACGGTCAAAACGGTTGTACCGAAGAATTCTACAAAACAATTAAATTCAAGGCGTGTCTTTGGTCAAACGCCTTATGGATTTGGAACAACGATCAGGGAGGCGGTCCCGGAACAGGAAATCTAAAAACGGCGGAAACACGTAAATGGATGGATGAAATCGGAATCAAGGAGCATCATGTCAACTGCCTTGAAGGACTATATCGACTCGACTGATACTATGAAAAGAAGCCTTATCCTTATAATAGTGGCTATCCTCATCTCTAATTTATCCACTATTGCTAAATCGGGATTCACAATGTGGCAACTTCCGTTCAGCGGACGTCATTTCGGTAATTCCTACGTGTTTCTCACCGATGATAACCGAGTTATAGTATTCGATGGAGGCATGAGAAAAGAGAATGAATATCTGCGTGGATTTCTTGCCGCCCTCGGAAACGAAGTAGATGCTTGGTTCATATCGCATCCCCACAGCGATCACATGGGCGCCCTCGATGAAATTCTTCAAGACCGACGGGGCCTTAAAATCAATAAAATATATCATTCGCGTTTCTCCGATTCGCTCGCAAGTGTAGACAATCCTACCGGCCATCCCGCACTTAAGTTCTATCAACACCTCGATTCATCGGGTATAAACGTAGAGAGCATTCATGAGCCTGGAAAAACTTTCAGCTTCGGAGGAATGAATCTTAAGATCCTCAGTGTAACTAACGAGGAGATCAGAACGAATACCTATAATAACTCAAGCATGATAATGAAAGTATGGGACGATGATAAGTCCATCGTATTCCTCGGTGACGCAGGAGTGGAATGTGGCGATAAAGTTCTTAACGGGCCTTTCCGCAAAGATCTCGACTGCGATTATCTGCAGGTTGCCCATCACGGTCAACAAGGATGTTCCGAAGAGTTCTACAAAAGCATTAAATTCAAAAAGTGCCTGTGGTCAAACGCACTTTGGATTTGGAACAACGATCAAGGTAAAGGACCCGGAACCGGAAATCTAAAGACGGCGGAAACACGTAAATGGATGGATGAAATCGGAATCAAAGAACACCATGTGAACTCTCTTGAAGGAGTTTTCAAGCTTGAATAAACAGAATGAGCGGCATTAATTGAGCCGCTCATTATGTTTATTATTTATTTCATAGCTATCGGTTACCATACATATCATCGTAATATTTACGATAATCACCTGAAGTAACATTATCCATCCATAACTGATTCTCAAGATACCATCTTACAGTTTTCTCAATCCCCTCCTCAAACTGAAGCGACGGTTTCCATCCAAGTTCCCTTGTAAGCTTTGACGAGTCAATCGCATACCGTAGATCATGTCCTTTCCTATCGGTTACATATTCTATAAGACCGAGTGACGTACCCTCGGGATTACCGAGCAACCGATCCACAGTTTTAATAAGAAGCTTTACAATATCTATGTTTTTCCATTCGTTGAATCCACCGATATTATATGTCTCCCCATCTTTTCCTTTATGGAAAATAAGATCTATGGCTCGTGCATGATCCTCTACATATAACCAGTCTCTGACATTCTCCCCTTTCCCATATACAGGTAATGGTTTACGGTTGCGGATGTTATTAATGAACAGCGGAATCAACTTCTCCGGAAACTGGAAAGGTCCATAGTTATTGGAACAGTTGGTTATCACAACAGGCATACCGTATGTATCGTGATAAGCCCTCACGAAATGATCACTCGATGCTTTTGAGGCCGAATAAGGTGAATGGGGATTATAACGTGTTGTCTCAGTAAAAAAGTCGTCTCCGTAGGGTGCTGTTCCGTCTGGTTTCGACAAGTCAAGAGCACCATATACTTCATCGGTAGAGATGTGATAGAATCGTTTCCCCTCAAATTTTTCAGGCAGCGATTCCCATTTGCGCCGGGCAGCCTCAAGTAGGGTTAAGGTGCCGAGAACGTTAGTACGCGCAAATGTAAACGGATCTTTTATCGAACGGTCGACATGGCTTTCAGCTGCCAGATGGATCACGCCGTCGATCTCATACCGGTCAATAATTTCGGAAACAGCATCAAAATCTGTAATATCGGCCTTTACAAACTGATAATTAGGTTTATCAGCGACATCGGCAAGATTTGCAAGATTTCCGGCATAAGTAAGCTTGTCGAGATTGACAATCCTATATGCCGGATATTTTTTCACAAGCAATCTCACCAGATGACTGCCAATAAATCCTGCGCCACCGGTAACAAGTATGTTTCTTTCAAAAACCGACATTGTAAATGCTTATGGATTTATTTTACAGGTATTTTATCGATGCGGCGCTGATGGCGTCCACCTTCAAACGGTGTGTTGAGAAAAGTATCTACTATGGCAATAGCTTCTTCAGGAGCGATAAAACGGGCCGGAAGAACCAGTACATTTGCATCGTTATGACTGCGAGCAAGACGTGCGATTTCTTTAGACCAGCACAACGCCGCACGCACACCCTGATGCTTATTGAGCGTCATACCGATTCCATTTCCGGTTCCACATATAGCGATAGCGGGATATACATCACCTTTCTCTACTGCAACGGCACAAGGATGGGCATAATCAGGATAATCGCAGCTCTCCTCGGAATGAGTTCCGAAATCACGGGTCTCAATATCCTGCGACATCAGGTAACCGTCAATAATGCTTTTAAGTTCAAAACCTGCATGATCGCTGCAAAGTCCTACAGGAGTTCCTTTCTTTGTAATCATAAGTGATATGTTTTATTTATATTAATTCTAAGGTTAAAGATCTATTTTCAGTCGTTGCCACAGACAACCTGGTATCATACGCCATAGACACACGAGTATACGCCACCGGAAGTCTATATAAACGATTTTCCTACGCTTGATAATAGCGTTGACTACCATTTTAGAAACTTTATCAACGTTCATCAGCATCGGATACTTGCGTTTTGAATCAAGAAGCGGTGTTCTGACAAAACCTGGACGGATATCGGTAAACTGTATGTCAATACCATCGATATGCGCAAGCTGGCGCAATGCTTCTAAATAGGTGTTCTGGAAACGCTTGGTAGCGCTATATGCTGCAGAGACTCCGAGTCCCTTAGTTCCGGCCACAGATGTTATTGCCGCAATCTGTCCTGAACGATTCCGGTCACGGAAATAATTGTAGGCCGTATCTATGATCCTCACAAAACCATCTACATTAGTTTCTACCGTCACCAACTCTTTCTCTAATTCAAGCGATCGGTTACACCATCCGGTTCCTGCAACATGGAAAAGAATATCCATTCCTCCGATTCGCTCAATCAACTTCAATAATTCATCGGGAGCCGAAGAATCGGTTATATCAATTTCAGCGTATTCAACATTATCGGTGTACTGATTTTTCAATGCACGCAGATTTTCCACGCGACGCGCAGCCACGCCTACACGCCATCCCATACGGGCGAAAATCCGCGCCGATTCAAGTCCTATACCCGATGAAGCTCCTACAATTATGATCCGTCTCATTCCCGATCAATTATCCTGTTGATGTTCAATGACCTTTAAATTTTTCTTTTTCAGCCGTTCGAAAGGAAGAGTATAATATAGCGAGAATGTGGCTCCGATTGCCGAGCCGCGACTACCATATCCCGGAATATACCACGGATCACCAAACTGATTTTTTGATTCATGGAGAACCGAATGATAACGGAAAGACCATCCCATAGACCAGTCCCGGAATATCTTCACCTTTATACCCATCAGGAATTCAAAATACCCAACGGTCGATGACTGACTCGGCATTTCCACCACACTGTTCTCATCCCAATATGAATCATTTATGGAAACATTGCGTAACTGATATTTGAACGGAGAGAAACCATAGCGTATTCCGGCATAGAAAAAGTAATCGGGATTGGAATTATATAGAAAATTATAATCAGCTCCCAATTTAAAATATACGCTCATTGGCGAATGATATGTATAATTATTATCATCCGGTGCATAGTCGGCTTGACCGAGACCTATCTCAAATGTAGGTATATAACGGTTGTGAAGACTCACCTGTCCCGAGAAACCGATAAGGCCATATTTAGTTCCGAAAGCACGCATAACCGGCGACCATAAGTCAACCCCTATAGTAGCGGAATGTAGAAGGGGATATATCATCTTCGGAACTACAGGCATTGCGGTCGAATCAACAACCTCAAGTCCGCTCAAGGTATCAATGAGAATAACATTACCGTTAGCATCATGCATGTGTAATAATTTCGACTTGTCCAAAGAATCCCTTTTGGTCTCATTGCGCGACTGAGTAATCGTTGCCGACGTTTTCACCGGATTTACACGTCGCTGAGTCATAGCCGACACTGTAATCATCACAATCGCAAACAGACAGATCAATCGTTTCATAATCATTCTTCAACTGTTTGGGCTGGATAATAAAAACGTATCGACGGAATGTTCACGTTAGTGATCAAATCGTTAAGCATCACAACCGAATCGAGCATATTTGTCGTGTAATCAACGCGATTCACCCGGTATCGGAACATCGCCCCGCACTCTTCGGAAGCAAAATACGGAATAGCTTCATAATCGAATGTCACAGTATCATTGTAAGCATCGGTCATCCCTTTCCATCGATATGAGATAAAATATGATACTGAACTATATTGCGACCTGAACGGTAAATACACCTGAGATGTGCCGCGGTCAGGTTTTTGTATGAGTGAATCACCAGGAGCGCCAACTCCACCAATCGCAATCGAATCAATACCGATAGCCTTATCAGTGACCGATGAATAAAATACAAACAAAGGGATACTTGACAGGTTATCGGTACAACCGACTGTATTACATCCGGTCATCAATACCAATACGACAAATGACAATATGATCGTTCTCATTCAGTGACTCCTATTTCTTCTTCAATTTCATACTCGTTGCGTCGCGGAGAGTTTCTAACGACCAACTCACCGATAAATCCTGTAAGAAACAGCTGGGTTCCAAGAATCATCGTCACCAGAGAAATATAAAAATATGGCGATGATGTTACAAGTGTGTATGGATTCCCTACATACATATTGTAGAGCTTCGATGCCCCTACAACAACAACAGCGATAAAACCGATTAAAAACATCAGA
>CAZHHF010000071.1:0-9146 GCA_964531905.1 uncultured Bacteroides sp. | reverse complement strand
AGCGTCGTGCCCGTGCTATGGTTAAGAAAATGGATGAACTCGGCTTCGGTAACTGTACCAACACCGGTGCTTGTGCTGCTGAATGTCCTAAGAACATCTCTCTCAGCAACATCGCCCGTCTTAACCGCGAATTTATCAAAGCGAAAATCGCAGAGTAATTATAATTCTCTCTCATACAATAAAACGCCGGCCAATCGCCGGCGTTTTATTTTTGTGAATTATAATAAACTAAAAAGCGGAGCGTTATATATTATATTATGTTTCATCCGTTTAAACCAATGAATAGTAGAATATTGACACTGGCACTCGCTTTTGCCTCCCTATTTACAGTGTGCGCTCAGAAAGAGTCAGAGACAACGGTGCTTACGATTGACGGCAAGCCCGTGTATATGAGCGAGTTTGAATATCTCTATAATAAGAACCGTAACCAGCAGTCAGTCAATCAGACTCCTGAGGAGTATGCCGATATGTTTGTTCTATATAAACTGAAGGTGGCCGACGCACTTAAGGCCGGAATCGACACTACTGCTGCTTTCAGAAATGAATTCGAGGGATATCGTCGTGATCTTGCGGCTCCATATCTTGTTGACAATTCAGTGAATGATATTCTGGTTAAAGAGGCTTACGAGCGGATGAAGGAAAATGTAAACGTTAGCCATATCATGCTTCCGGCTCCACAGACTGTTGCTCAACGGAACGAATTCTATGCCCGTCTCGACAGTATGCGCGCTGAGATTCTTGCCGGTCGTGCCGACTTTGATTCTCTGGCAGTAAAATACTCGGTAGATCCGACGGCTGCCCGTAAAGGCTCGGGTAATATGGGTTGGATCGAAGCTAACGGAGCGCTACCTTACCGTTTTGAGAAAGCGGCTTTCGAACTTAAAGAAGGGGAAATCTCTCCGATTGTGGATTCAGGCTACGGTCTGCATTTGATTAAGGTGAACGCACGCCGTCAATCACCCGGAACCGTGCTGGTGGAACATATATTGAAACTTACTCAGGGAAGCACTCCGCAGGAGGCTGCCGCTCAGAAACAGGCGATAGATTCTATATATAATGTGTTGATCAATGGTGCCGACTTTGCTGATGTTGCCCGCCGTGAGTCTCAGGATCCGGGTTCGGCCGCTAATGGCGGACGTCTCGACTGGTTCGGTATCGGACGAATGGTTCCTGAATTTGAACAGACTGCATTTGCGCTCGCCAATGGTGAAATTTCCAAGCCGTTTGAAACTGCTTATGGTTATCACATAATTCATCGTATTGATCATCGTGGTGTTCCCTCACTCGAAGAATCGCGTAATGCTATCATGTCAATGTTTGCTAATGATGAGCGTTCAACGGCCCCGAGTAAGGCAAAACTCGATCAACTGCGTAAAAAATATGATTCAAAAATCAATGAGTCGGTAGTCAACGATGTAATGTCGCGGATAAAAGCGAACGGAGGCTACGATTCTCTGATGATGGTTCGTCTGATGGCTGATAGCCGTGAGATATGTAATGTGCCTGACGGTTCGATTACAGTAGGGAATGTTTTTGAAAAACTTCCCGTACGCCGCATGGTTCCAACCGAAATAGTCGAGCCTGCTTTACGTTCAAGTGCTGAATCGCTGCAGAATACGGCTCTTGTCAACCGCGCTATGAAAGATCTTGAAAACGAGGATCCTGAATATCGTAATCTGCTCAATGAGTACCGCGACGGCATGCTGCTATTCGAGATAAGCAACCGTAATGTGTGGGAACGTGCAACTGCCGATAAGGATGGTCTTGAGAAATTTTTCAATAAAAACCGTAAGGCATATAAATGGGATCAGCCTCATTTCAAAGGTTATATAGTTTTTGCTACTAACGACAGCATATCTAAGGCTGCCCGGAATTATCTTGATGAAAATAAAGTGCCGGCCGATTCTCTCGTGCTGTCATTGCGAGGAAAGTTCGGGAAGAATATAAAGGTAGAGAAAGCTATTGCCGGCAAAGGCGCCAATGAAATCGTCGATGCGGTCGCTTTCGGAGGTCAGAAACCTGAACCCAAGTCACGATGGGTATTTTATTTCCCTTACGCTTACAAGATCATAGAACAGCCTGAGGAAGCCGCCGACGTACGCGGACAGGTTACAGCCGATTATCAATCGCTTCTTGAAAAAGAATGGATCAAAGATCTTCGCGGCTCTCATAAGATTAAAATCAATAAAAAGGTACTTAAAAATGTAAAATAACGGGTAGTTAGAGAGATAACGGCGTTGCGGAATGAATTTATTTCGTAATTTTGGGAATCCGTAATCAACAACTGCCGTCAACTATGCGTTACATTTTAAAATATATCCCCATCGTCGTTCTCGCTGCCTTTTTCACAGCTTGCAGCAAAACTTCGCGAGACGGCGGCGGGGATTCTCTTGTAAGAGTCGGTAATTCGATTCTCACGATCGGTGATCTCCGGGGACAGATCCCGGTTGGAACAAGTCCGGCCGACAGTGTCAGGATCGCCAGGGCATACATTCGCTCGTGGATCGACGGGAAACTTATCGGAGAGATCGCTTCGCGTAATATCGGCGATCTCACCGAAATAGACCGGATGGTGGAAGATTACCGCAACGAGCTTATCGCTTACGAATATCGTCGCCGGATGTACGACAGTCACGCCCCCGTTATTTCCGAGGACTCGGTCAGGGCGGTTTACAACAGTGATCCGTCGCGTTTCAAATTGCAGACGCCAATGGTGAAAGGTGTATATCTGAAAATGCCCGATAATGCATCGGGCCTGAAGCTGGCGCGACGCTATTATCGTTCTACCGAAACCAAAGATATAGATCAACTTGAGAAACAGTGTCTCGATAAGGCGGTGAGTTACGATTATTTCCGTGACCGCTGGGTCGATTGGGAACAGATCGAGAGCCGGATACCGATGGAATTCGGCGCGTCGCCCGATAATTTCCTGAAAACATCGAAGAGTATCGATTTTTCTCAGGGAGGATATACCTATCTGCTTGATATTTCGGAGTATTTGCCGTCGGGCGAGATAATGCCTTACGAGGTGGCGCGTGACCAGATAGTGCGCGAACTGATCTACCGCGATCAGGTCAGATACGATCGCGAACTGCGACTCGAACTGCTCCGCGAAGCCAATGAGAAGGGCGACGTGGAAATATTCTGTGATCTTGATTCGTGATATTCGATAAAAAAAATTAACTTTGTAAGTTCAAAACAACATTAAATCAGCAGTGAAACTAAAAAAACTATTCATTAGCCTTGTTGCCGTAATGGCAGCGCTGACAGCCTGGTCGCAGAACAATGTAGTCGACGAAGTGGCATGGGTGGTTGGTAACCAGCCTATATATAAGTCTGATATTGAGGAAGCTTACAAACAGATGCTCTACGAACGCACGCCTATTTCGGGTAATCCCTATTGTGTTATCCCCGAACAGCTTGCAATAGAGAAACTCTATCTCAATCAGGCCGATATTGATACCGTGGAGGTCTCCAATGCGATGGTTACCCAGCAGGCTGAAGCTCACATTCAGCGACTCATATCAAATTTCGGCTCGAAAGAGAAACTTGAGGAATATTTCCACATAACCATCCCCGTGCTTCGTGAAACTATTACGGAAACCTACCGTAATCAGATGAGAATCGCGCAGGTGAAAGATAATCTTACGAAAGACTTCAAGTCAACTCCCAATGACGTGCGCCGTTATTTTGCTACTCTTCCCGAGGATAGTATTCCTACGATTCCTCTTCAGGTCGAAGTCCAGATTATAACGATCAATCCTACTATTCCGCGCCAGGAAATCGATGATGTAAAAGCCCGTTTACGTGAGTTTTCCGATCGCGTCACCAGTGGTGAATCTGATTTCTCCACTCTGGCGAGTCTCTATTCCGAGGATCTCGCTTCGAGTGTTCACGGCGGTGAGATCGGATTTGCCGGCCGTGCGACCCTTGACCCCGAATATGCCGCTGTGGCGTTTAACCTGAACGATCCAAAGAAAGTTTCAAAGATTGTTGAGTCGGAGTATGGCTTCCATATCATTCAGCTTATCGAAAAACGTGGTGACCGTGTGAACACACGTCACATCCTGCTGCGTCCGAAAGTGTCCGACGAAGAACTTATAAAGGCAACCCACAAGCTTGACAGCGCAGTAGTTGACATGCGAAACAAGAAATTCTCATTTGAGGATGCCGCGCCTTATATATCACAGGATAAAGATACCCGCAACAGCCGCGGTATGATGACTAATCCTTATACCGGAACAACCCGTTTCGAGATGCAGCAACTCCCAGCCGAGGTCGGTAAAGTTGTCCAGAACATGCAACCCGGAGAGATCTCCGATGCATTCGTGATGATGGATGAGCGCCGTAACCGCGAAGTTGTTGCCATAGTTAAACTCTCTAACCGTATCCCTGTTCACAAAGCTAATCTTTCCGATGACTATCAGACGATAAAAGGAATGTATGAATCGGCTGCCAAAGAGAAAATCGAGAAAGAGTGGCTTGAGAAAAAAATCAAGTCGACCTACGTGAAGATCGAAGACGGATGGGGCGACTGTGAATTCGAGCATCAGGGCTGGAAACGTTGATAGATCATTAAGCCTAAGATGAATCGTAAAAGGCTGTCCGACTCCCGATTATCAATGAAGCGCATCATCCTTGCGATGGTTGCGCTTTTGGTCATTTCTATACTCTTTGCGCCGTCAAAAGCTCAGGTGACCCGTCCCGATAACTCACCGATCGTGCCTACGATCGCTAAAGCCGACCGACATCAGAAAGGAAAGATATTCCTTGAGAGAGCCGATTCCCTTAAAGCACTTCCCGGAGTGGAATATCAGATACTTACCGGTGACGTGATGTTCCGGAAGGGTGACATGTTCATGTACTGCGACAGCGCCCATTTCTATGATCAGACCAATTCGCTCAGGGCGTTCGGGAATGTTAAGATGGAGCAGGGCGACACATTGTTTGTCTATGCCGATGAACTCGACTATAATGACTCGACCGAGATGGCGATCCTTTATGCCTACGGAGGTAAAAAGGTTAGGCTTATTAACCGCGATGTTGAACTCCAGACCAATCCGTTCTATTACGACCTCGGCATAGATCTCGGGTTTTACGATGACAATGGCGTTCTGACCGACAAGCAGAATAGACTTGTGTCGGTTTATGGCGAGTATGCTCCGGCAACATCCGAAGCTCTTTTCCGAACTAATGTGCTGTTGACCTCTCTACGTGAAGGTGATACGCTTGAGATCCATACCGATCAGTTATATTACAACACCAATACCCATATCGCCGAAATGGATGTGCCGTCACTGATAGTGAATAAGGACGGAAAAATTTTCACCGACAGTGCGATATATAACACCGAAACCTCTTTTGCCGATCTTTACAGGAGGTCGGTTGTGGTGACTTCCAATAACAACCGTCTGATAGGCGATTCGCTCAAGTATGACCGTACGGCCGGTTTCGGTGAGGCGTTCGGAGATATTGTCCTTACCGATTCGGCCCACAATATCATGCTTACCGGCGATTATGGATTCTATAATGAACTCACCGACAGCGCGTTTGTTACAGGCCGCGCACTTGCAAAGGAATACGGCAAAGGCGACACTCTCTATCTCCATTCCGACACTATCAGGACGTTTGCCGTAATCACTCCGGCCGAAATTGTCGACTCGGTTGAGATTCCGGCCGACACTACCCATTATATAGTAGCGGCTCACAAGGTGAGATTCTATCGATCTGATCTTCAGGGCGTATGCGACTCGATGACTTTTGTTCAGACCGATTCAATGCTCTATCTCAATTATCATCCGATAGTGTGGAGCGACAACCGCCAGATATTCGGTAATGTTATCGAAGTTCATCTCAATGATTCAACCGTCGATTTCGCCCGACTGCCCGAATTCGGTTTCATGGTCGAGGAGATAGAGGACGGTTTTTATCAGCAGCTCACCGGTAAGGAAATGCTTGCAACGTTCGAGGATGGAGAACTCCGTCGCCTCGATGTGAGCGGAAACGTGGAAGCAGTGACTTTTCCTGAAGAAGCCGATTCAACGATAAACAAAGTCGCCACGCTCGAGAGCAGCTTCCTGACGGCTCATTTCCGTGGACGCGCTATGGAGTGGATGAAAACCTGGCCCGAATCAACGAGCCTGATAACGCCGCTTTATCTGTCGAAAAGGGCATCGC
Source organism: uncultured Bacteroides sp. (assembly GCA_964531905.1). Classification (GTDB taxonomy): domain Bacteria; phylum Bacteroidota; class Bacteroidia; order Bacteroidales; family Muribaculaceae; genus CAJUPY01. Next base: position 2,969 of record CAZHHF010000071.1, on the reverse strand, counting down.
TTTATCTAAGGCAGTTCAACTGGTATCCGACTTTGCGTCCGTTGTCGCCCGATGATCTTTTCGAGATGCCCGAAGAGTTTTATGAACTTATGCGCCAGGATGAAATGGGAGTGAAACGCAAGAAACCGGTATCATCCCCTAAAACGGAAGTCACAGAGACCCCGACTGAAGAAAATAACGATACAATAACACCTATAACCGACGACGACCATGAACAGCAAACACCTTGACGACCTGATGTCGTTTCTCGACAACAGTCCTTGTAACTTTTTTGCGGTCAAAACAATCCGCCAGCGTCTCGATGCCGCTGGTTTTACATGCCTTGATCCGCGCGAGTCCTGGAATCTGGCTCCTGCGGGCAAATATTATGTAACTAAAAATGATTCAGCTATTTTCGCTTTCATCCTCGGAACCGAAGGCGTCGAAAAAGGCTTTAAGATAATATCGGCTCATAGCGATTCTCCCGGCTTCCGCATTAAGCCGAATGCCGAGATGGTGACCGACGGCAACATACTCAAACTCAACACGGAAGTTTATGGAGGTCCGATCCTGTACACATGGTTCGACCGGCCACTCTCGATTGCCGGCCGGGTGATTCTGCGGAGCGATGATCCGCTTAATCCTGAAACACGGTTGGTGAAAATCGATCGCCCCGTGATGACGATTCCTCATCTCGCGATCCATTTCAACCGCGCGGTCAACGAAGGGAATCCGCTGTCGAAGCAGAAGGATATGCTTCCTGTGATCGGGAAGATCAATGATATGGCCGAGAAAAATAACTTTGTACTCAATCTCGTGGCGCGGGAACTCGGAGTAGATCCTTCCGAGATAATCGACTTTGACCTGTCGTTATATGACACTACGCCGGCATGCACCGTAGGAGCCGATAACGAATTCCTTACGTCGGGGCGTATTGATGACCTCGAAATGGCTCATGCAGCTGTGACATCGCTGCTTGAATCCAATTCTTGCCGCATGACCCGTGTAGCCGCCATCTTCGATAACGAGGAGACCGGCAGCGGAACCAAACAGGGCGCCCATTCGCCTGTGTTGATGAATATCCTTCGACGCATCAATGAATGTCTGGGCGGTAACACCGAGTCCTATCTCCGTGCGGTAGCCAATTCCTTTATGGTGTCGGCCGATAATGCCCACGGTGTTCATCCTAACTATGTAGAGAAGCAGGATCCCACCAATCACCCTGTTCTCGGTGGCGGCCCGGTAGTTAAGATTAATGCCAACTGCAAGTATATGACCGATGCCGATTCAGCAGCAGTTTTCAAGACGATCTGCGACCGCGCCGGCGTTCCATGCCAATTCTTTGTGAATCACAGTGATGTGGCAGGCGGCTCAACACTCGGAAACATACTTACATCCCAGATCGATCTGCGCGGCGTGGATATGGGAGCTGCCCAGTGGGCGATGCACTCAGTGCGTGAGACTGCAGCTGTTGCCGATGTCGACTACATTATAGCGGCGTTTACCGAATTTTTCAACTGCTGAAAAATCGATCGCTGACATATAAGATAAGAATCCCTGTTGTGGGTCGCGTTGTGACCTGTGACAGGGATTTTATGTTATAAATATTGTTAAATATATAGTGCGTGACGAAAATTTTTTATTAATTTGCCAAATAATGTAAACTGATTATTAGTAAAATACTTCTAATTCCGGACGTACGGGCCGTGCGTCCCTACATTACACTTTAAGGAATACAATAAATATAAACAAATAAAACATTTTTATGAAGAAAATCTTTACTCTGTTTTTTGCTGCGGCGGCATCTGTTTCCGCATTAGCCGATACAACAGTGGTGTCGGTTTACGGTGAAAAGGAATTCACAAAAGAAGATCAGGAGGCATTAGGGATTCTGCCTGATCCCAAAGGGACGTACAATGCGGCATCGTGCCGTCCGTTCTGTCCCACCGACGAATACTTCGGTAAATGTGAGACTACCTATACCTACGATGCTGTAAACAAGCGATATAATCTCACAAACTTCCTCGGTATTGAAAAAGGAAATTTCTCGATCGATGTAGACGAGAGTGTTACCTTTCCTTACTGTGCCGAATATCAGTTTGCTGAACGATATAAAGTAGGTGTCTACACCCAATATGGCGGTGATAACTCACCGGCGTTGGACAAGCGCTCATCTATCGCTTATGTCTATCCCACCGGTTATGTAGATAATCCTCCGGGTGTTCTTTCATTCTACTTCGATCCCGATCTTATGCCTTCCAACAGTTTGAGATCAGGTTTTTTCAGAAGCGAACCCGATTGCAGTGATGATATTTATGAAATCAATCCTCTCAAAGGCGCTGCTGAAGAATGGCTGTTCTATCAGCCCCGTATATCGTGCGGTGGTTCCGATAAACGTGGTGACTGGTTCAAGACTATGCGTACTTACGCCAATATCGAAGGCGATAAATATAAAATATGTATGTTTATCGATAATTACGGTTATCGTAAACGTGATGCCGGCTCTTCTATCTGGAACGAGTTTATAGGTGAAAGCGGAACTCATTATTTTATTTTCGAACTTCCCATGCCTTCGGCCGGAGTGGAAGGCATTTCAGCCGACGAGAATGCCCCTGTTGAGTATTTCAATCTTCAGGGTATGAAAGTCGAGAACCCTTCTGCCGGTTTATATATCCGCCGTCAGGGCAGCAAGGTTGAAAAAGTGGTTCTCCACTGATACTGATTCACGTTAAATAATGATATTGAATGGGGTTGTGTCAAAACATATTTGGCGCGACCCCATTTGTAATATTTTCACGCGAAAGTAGGGCTGCTTCGCGGAGCAGCCTGGTCCGATGATATAAACCGATAACCTCACTAAAATGTAGGGACGCACGGCCCATGCAATGAGGTTCAAATAAACAAACAACCATACTCAAATGTAGGGACGCACGGCTCGTGCGTCCGAATACAATATATTGATTATCAAGCTATAACAAGCGGACGCACGA